>NZ_JBIQNC010000110.1:0-16981 GCF_044462705.1 Xenophilus sp. | reverse complement strand
CGGTGGGCGACATCAACGCGCAGAACCTGCGCATGCGCGACGGCGAGAACAAGCCGGCCGACGTGGAGCGCCACACCGACGCCTGGATCAAGGGCCACCAGAAGACCTTCGACGGCTGGATCGACGCGGCGCTGAAGGCCGCGGGCGGCTGAGGGCGGCCGCTCCGCGCCGGGGCACGCAAGGTGCTCAGGGCCGGCGCCGGTTCAGTTCCTCTATCCTGCGGGCCGCTTCCGGGTCCATCACGCAGGCATCGAACACCCGCTGAGCCACCGCGTCGGTGTCGAACGACGGCGACGGAACGTCCTTGCCGATGACACGGCCCGCCGGGGAGCGCAGGAACTGCGCCACCTCCGCCTTCTGCTCGCTGGTCAACGCACCCGCCGAGCGCGCGATCGCGCTGCGCATGTGCTGGTGCGCGCCAGCGGGCGTGCGCAGGCCTTCGCGGACGAACTGCATCACCGTGGCGCCCGCACTCGTCTGCGCGAAGGCCTTCCATGCCTCGACGTTCTCACCGCTTTCGAACTGCTCGCGCATCAGGTCGTCGATGGCGGGGGCGAAGCCGGCCGAGGCCTCGTGGCGCACGCATCCTTCGAGCCGGGCGCGCTCGGCCGGCGTGACGATCTCCTCCCGGAAGGCATGCGCCGACGGCGGCAGCCCTTCCAGGGCGGCGTCCAAGAGGTTGCCGGCGATGCCGGCGGCCATGCGGTCGAAGAACGCGGCAAAGACGCGGTCATAGCCGAACAGGGCCTGGATCTCCGACAGCTGGGCCGCGCTCGGCTGCGCGGCCATTGCTGGGACCACGGCCGCGCAGCAGGCTGCTGCCGCGGCCAGCATCGACGTCAACGAGCGCATGTCTTTTCCCCCCTGCAGTCAGGCCGGCCGGTGCACGGGCGCACCCGGACGGCCCCGTCCGGGATGGCGCCGGCAGCACGCCGGTCAGCGGCCCGTCATTTTCTCCGGCACGACCCACTCATCGAACTGCTCGGCCGTCAGATGGCCGGAAGCGACAGCGGCCTCGCGCAGCGAGGTGCCCTCCTTGTGCGCCTTCTTGGCGATGAAGGCCGCCTTGTCGTAGCCGATGTGCATGTTCAGCGCCGTCACCAGCATCAGCGAGCGGCTCACCAGCTCGGCGATGCGATCGCGGTTGGGCTCGATGCCCACCGCGCAGTGGTCGTTGAAGCTGGTGATGCCGTCGGCCAGCAGGCGCACGCTCTGCAGGAAGTTGTGCGCCACCATCGGGCGGAACACGTTCAGCTCGAAGTTGCCCGACATGCCGCCGATGTTGATGGCCACGTCGTTGCCCATCACCTGCGCGGCCAGCATGGTCACCGCCTCGCTCTGCGTCGGGTTGACCTTGCCGGGCATGATCGACGAGCCGGGCTCGTTCTCGGGGATGCTCAGTTCGCCGATGCCGCTGCGCGGGCCGCTGGCGAGCCAGCGCACGTCATTGGCGATCTTGTTCATGCTGGCGGCCAGCGTCTTGAGCGCACCGTGCGCGCTGACGAAGGCATCGCAGGCGGCCATCACCTCGAACTTGTTCGGTGCGGTGACGAAGGGCAGCCCGGTCAGCCGCGCCAGCTCGGCCGCCACGCCCTCCGCATAGCCCTTGGGCGCGTTCAGGCCGGTGCCCACCGCCGTGCCGCCCAGCGCCAGTTCGCTCAGGTGCGGCAGCGCGGCGCGCACGTGCTTCTCGTTCTGGTCGAGCTGCGCAACCCAGCCGGAGATCTCCTGGCCCAGCGTCAGCGGCGTGGCGTCCTGCAGGTGGGTGCGGCCGATCTTCACGATGTCCATGAAGTCCTCGGACTTCTTCGCCAGCGTGGCGCGCAGCCGGGCGATGGCCGGCAGCAGCCTGTGCGTGACGGCCTGCACCGCCGCCACGTGCATGGCGGTGGGGAAGACGTCGTTGCTCGACTGGCTGCGGTTCACGTCGTCGTTCGGGTGCACCAGCCGCCCCTCGCCGCGCGCGCCGCCCAGCAGCTCGCTGGCGCGGTTGGCCAGCACCTCGTTGACGTTCATGTTGGTCTGGGTGCCGGAACCGGTCTGCCACACCACCAGCGGGAATTCGCCCTCGTGCTTGCCGGCCAGCACCTCGTCGGCCGCGGCGACGATGGCGTCGGTCTTCTTCGCGTCCTGCAGGCCGAGCTGCTGGTTGACCACCGCCGAGGCGCGCTTGACCAGCGCCAGGGCATGGATGATCTCCTTGGGCTGGCGCTCGCCGGAGATGTCGAAGTTCTGCAGGGAGCGCTGCGTCTGCGCGCCCCACAGCCGGTCGGCCGGGACGTCGATGGGGCCGAAGGTGTCTTTCTCGGTGCGGGTGCTGGTCGTCATGCTCGTGTTCGCTCGGTGGATCGGAACCTGCGAGTATCGGATCAAACGAGAAGAGTTCTCATCTTCATGGTCTTGCCGCGCCGGCGTGGGCGCAGCGGCCCGTCCGATAATCCCGCCAGACCCGCGCCACGACGGGCCATCTGCCTCCTCTCCCCCACGACACGACCATGACCACGATCCAGCAAGACGACCTGATCGAATCGATCGCCGCGGCCCTGCAATACATCAGCTACTACCATCCCGCCGACTACATCGCCCACCTGGCCCGCGCCTACGAGCGCGAGCAGAGCGAGGCGGCCAAGGACGCGATGGCGCAGATCCTCACCAACAGCAAGATGAGCGCGACCGGCCACCGCCCGATCTGCCAGGACACCGGCATCGTCAACGTCTTCCTCAAGGTCGGCATGGACGTGCGCTGGGGCGGCTTCACCGGCAGCCTGGAGGACGCCGTCAACGAAGGCGTGCGCCGCGGCTACAACCACCCCGACAACACGCTGCGCGCCAGCGTGGTGGCCGACCCGCAGTTCGCCCGCAAGAACACCAAGGACAACACGCCCGCGGTGGTCTTCACCGAGATCGTGCCCGGCGATACGGTGGACATCACCGTCGCGGCCAAGGGCGGCGGCAGCGAGAACAAGAGCAAGATGGTGATGCTCAACCCGAGCGACTCGGTGGTCGACTGGGTGCTCAAGACGGTGCCGACCATGGGCGCCGGCTGGTGCCCGCCCGGCATGCTGGGCATCGGCATCGGCGGCACGGCCGAGAAGGCGGTGCTGATGGCCAAGGAGTCGCTGATGGACGACCTGGACATGTATGAGCTGCAGGCCAAGGCGGCCCAGGGCGAGAAGCTCACGCGGGTCGAGGAGCTGCGCCTGGAGCTGTACGAGAAGGTCAACGCCCTGGGCATCGGCGCGCAGGGCCTGGGCGGCCTGACCACGGTGCTCGACATCAAGATCAAGATGCATCCCACGCACGCGGCCAGCAAGCCGGTGGCGATGATCCCCAACTGCGCCGCCACGCGGCACGCGCACTTCGTGCTCGACGGCTCCGGCCCGGCCTACCTGACGCCGCCGAGCCTGGACCTGTGGCCGAAGATCGACTGGGCGCCCGACTACAACAAGAGCCGCAAGGTCAACCTCGACACGCTGACCAAGGAGGAAGTCGCGAGCTGGAAGCCGGGCGACACGCTGCTGCTGAGCGGCAAGATGCTCACCGGCCGCGATGCCGCGCACAAGCGCATCCAGGACATGCTGGCCGGGGGCGAGACGCTGCCGGTGGACTTCACCAACCGCGTCATCTACTACGTCGGCCCGGTCGATCCGGTGAAGGACGAGGCCGTCGGCCCCGCCGGCCCGACCACCGCCACGCGCATGGACAAGTTCACCGACATGATGCTGTCGCAGACCGGCCTGATCGCCATGATCGGCAAGGCCGAGCGCGGCCCGACCGCCATCGAGGCCATCCAGAAGCACAAGAGCGCCTACCTGATGGCCGTGGGCGGTGCCGCCTACCTGGTCAGCAAGGCCATCAAGACCGCCAAGGTGGTCGGCTTCGAGGACCTGGGCATGGAAGCCATCTACGAGTTCGACGTGGTCGACATGCCGGTGACGGTGGCGGTGGACGCCGGCGGCACCAGCGCGCACGTCACCGGCCCGGCCGAGTGGAGCAAGCGCATCGCCAGCGGCGAGTTCAAGGGCATCGCCCTGGAGACGGCCTGATCGCATGCACGCCGACGCCCGCTCGCCCATCGGCGTGTTCGACAGCGGCGTCGGCGGCCTGAGCGTGCTCCAGGCGCTGCGCGAGGCCTTGCCGCGCGAGCGTTTCGTCTACTACGCCGACACCGCCCACGCGCCCTACGGCGAGCGCGGCGATGCCTACGTGCTGGCACGCACCCTGGCCGTGGCAAATGACTTGGTCGAAGGCCGGGGCGTGAAGGCGCTGGTGGTGGCCTGCAACACCGCCACCGCCGCCGCCATCCACGAATTGCGGGCCTTGTGGCCCGGGCTGCCCATCGTGGGGGTGGAGCCGGCGCTCAAGCCCGCCGTGGCCGCCAGCCGCACCGGCCGCATCGCCGTGCTGGCCACCCGCGGCACGCTGGCCAGCGCCAAGTTCCGGCGGCTGCAGGAGACGGCAGCGCCCCGCGCGCAGGTGGCGGCCGTGCCCTGCGACGGGCTGGCCGATGCCATCGAGCGCGCCGATGCCGCCGAGACCGAGGCGCTGTGCGCCCGCTACATGCAGGCGGCCGGCCCCTTCGGCGCCGGGGCCGGCGAGACCGACACCGTGGTGCTGGGCTGCACGCACTACCCGTTCGCGACCGGCGTGCTGCGGCGCCATGCGCCGGCCTCGGTGCGCTTCCTGGACACCGGCGCGCCGGTGTCCCTGCGCACGCGCCAACTGCTGGCCGAGGCCGGCCTGCTCGCCGGCCCCGGCGCCGCCGGCGGTATCGAACTCACCGGCAGCGGCGACCTGCCGGCGCTGGAAGCCGCCGCCCGCCGCTGGCTCGCCCCCGCGCCAGGCGCGCAGGTGTCGAAAGATACCGATCCTGCACAGCGCGTGACGCCGCAGGCCCTGCCGGCCGCCTGAGCGCGCCGGACAATCGGGGCATGCGTCCCCGCCTCCCGCGCCACCGCCGCGCCGCGCTGCTGTCCGCCGCCCTGCTGGCCCTCCTGGCCGTCGCCACGCCGGCGGCACACGCCGCCTGCGAAAGCGGCCTGGCGGAACGCATGCATGCGCGGCTGCATCCGAAGCGCACGCTGGACAGCGCCCTGGCCGCCTGCAAGGCCTGGCCCGCCTACCCTGGCCGCAGCATCGTCGTGCTGCCGCTGGAGCGGTCCGACAGCGGCGCCGCCGGCCGCACGCTCGACCTGGAGGTGCTGGTGATCCAGCGCCCCGACAACGGCAACACCGACCGCGACGCCGTGCTGGCGCGCGTGCTGCAGCCCGAGGCGCTGGCCGAAGACGCCATCCGCATCCGCGACATCCGCATCGACACCGGCCGCTACGTGCTCTCGCCCGGCGCTCGCGCCTTCGGCCTGCGCGTGCGCTACGGCGGCAGCTCCCGGCCCAACCCCTTCGCCAGCGAGACGCTGCGCCTGTACGTGCCCGAAGGCGGCAAGCTGCGGCAGGTGCTCGACGAGGTCGAGCTGGAACGCGACAGCGGCGAATGGGACCTGCAGTGCGCCGGCCAGTTCGAGCAGTTGCGCACGCTGGTGTCCGTCGGCCGGCCGCATGCCGGCGACGGCTTCGCCGACCTGGTGCTCGCCCGCACGCTCACCCCCTTGCGCTCCCTGGTGCAGGAAGACGGCCAGTGCGTGGAGAAGACCGGCACGGCGCGCTACGAATCGCTGACCCTGCGCTACGAGGACGGGCGCTACCACGTGCCCAAGGCGCTGCGGGCACCCTGACTCGGGTCAGCGCGCGGCCAGCGCCGCCTCGCGCCCCCGGCGCATGTCGATCGGCGCCAGCAGCGCCAGCCCGGCCAGGAAGAACAGCATCGTCGACAGGATCGCCACCCGCTGGTTGCCGCCGGTCATCCAGGTGATGGCGCCGTAGGACAGCGGCCCCACGATGCTCGCCAGCCGCGTGGCGAAGGTCCACAGGCCGAAGTACTCGGCGAGCTTGGCGGGCGGCGCCAGCACGCCCGTCATCGCACGGCCCGCCGACTGGCTGGAGCCCATCGCCAGCCCGGCGATGGCCGCCGCGCACCAGAAGGCGCCCTTGCTCGTCGCGCCCGCGGCGATCAGGCACACCGCCACCCAGGCCAGCAGCGTGATCGACAGCGCGCGGCGGTGGCCGATGCGGTCCTGCACGTAGCCGAAGGCGAAGGCGCCGCCGGCGGCCGCCAGGTTGAGCACGAAGATCAGCACCATCGTCTCGTGCGGCACGAAGCCGATCACCTGCTCCGCGTAGATGGCCGCCAGCGCGATCGCCACCGCCACCCCCGCCTGGTAGCAGACGGTGCAGGCCAGCAGCCACATGAAGTCGCGCTGGGCGCGCGCCGCGACGAAGGTGGCATGCAGCTGGCGCCACGGGCTCACCCGCGCGCGCTGCGGCTGCGGCCGGGCCCGCTCGGGCAGCAGCGCGAAGGTGGCGCAGGCCGCCAGCGCGTACACCACGGCCGTCACCAGCATCGTCACCGGCACGAAGTGCGAGGCCGGCAGCCCGCGCGACTGCGCCCACAGCACGTAGGCCAGGCACAGGCCGAGCGTCAGCATGCCGCCGACGTAGCCGAAGCCCCAGCCCCAGCCGCTGACCTGTCCCATGCCCTCGGGCCGCGCCAGCTCGGGCAGGAAGGCGCCGGTGAGCGACTCGCCGTAGGAATAGAAGGTGTTGGACACGACCACCAGCAGCATCGCCAGCAGCACGCCCTGCATGCCGCCGTCCTGCGCGAGGCTCGGCGTGAGCGCCAGTGCGGCGGTGGCCACCACGCAGCCGGCGGTGACCAGCATCAGCACGCGCTTCTTGGCGGCATGCCGGTCGGCCCAGGCCCCGATGGCCGGCATGCTGAGCATCACCACCGCGTAGGCGATGCTCAGCGCCAGCGTCCAGGCGAAGGCCGCCCACGGCGCCGAGCGGGCGATGCCGCCCACGAAATAGGCCGCGTACACGGCCGTGATGACGACCGTGGTGTAGCCCGAGTTGGCGAAGTCGTACATCGCCCAGCCGAACACCTCGCGCTTGCGCACGCCGGGCCGCAGGACGGATGAGGAAAACAGGGGCATGGAAGGACGATGCCCGCCAAGGCGGGCATCGTTGTCGTCCGTCAGTGCAGGTGGCGCGGCCTGCGGCCGCCGCCGTGGCCGCCCGCCCCCGGGCCGCCGGTGCCGCCGCGCGGGCGCTTGCCGATCTCCAGCGAGTTCACCAGCGCGTCGAAGCGGTCGCTGAAGAGCTTGTCGATCTCGGCCACCACGCCGCCCAGCTCGGCGCCGTCGAAGTGGCGTTCCATCAGGTTGACCACGTCCTCCACCAGCAGGTCGCGCTGCACCTGCATGATGGCGGCCGGGTTCGGGCCGACGAAGAGCATGATGAAGTCGTCGCGCGACTCCTCTTCGGGGTCGCCGTCCTCCTCCTCGTCGAACTCGGTGTCGTAGAAGGTGACCTCGATGGCCGCGCCCTGCTCGGCCAGTTCGTTCACGCCCATGCACATCTCGTCCAGGGCCTGGCGGAAGTCCTCGTCGCCCTCGAGCGTCCAGCACATCTGGAGCACGCGGTCCTTCTGTTCGTAGCGGATGCCCGGCTCCTCCTCGTAGGCGCTGGCGGCGGCGTCCGCCAGCGATTTGGCGCCGGCATAGCTCCACAGCGGCTTGAGGGCTTCCTGGATCTGGGTGTAGGTCACGTCGGACCGCAGCGGCACGTCGCCGTGCACGTGGATCTCGAATGGAGCGTTGTAGCGAGGCATGAGCAGCTCCCTTGTACTCGTGGTGGCATGGTGGAACCGGCGGCGCGCGGGGCCCGAAACATCCGGCCCCGCCGATGCCGGAAGGCACCGTGGATGTGCAGGCGTGGCGTCCGACCGGCGGCGCGCCACGGCAGGCCCGCCAGTGTATTCGACCGGCCCGTTGCGGCGACACTCGCGGCTTCTTCCCCGCACCGCCTGATGGCCCACCCTCCACGCCCCGGCTGGCTGCCCCGGATCGACCCCGCCCGCTGCACCGGCTGCGGCTGGTGCGTCGCTGCGTGCGAGCCGCGCACCCTGAGCCTGGAGGCCGTCCGCTGGAAGAAGACCGCGACGCTGCACGACCCGGCGCGCTGCACCGGATGCAGCGACTGCGCCATCGTCTGCCCCTTCCGCGCCATCTCGATGCACAGGGCGGCCGGCGCGCCGGGCGCGGCTTAAGCCTCGTCTAAGGTGGCGCCGGGATAGTTCGGGTTCGGCAGCTCGTCTCTTCTCCTCCCTCCTCCTCCGCAAGAGCTGCTGTTGGACCCGCTTCGGCGGGTTTCTTTTTGGGGGAGAAGGAGCGAGGCCCGTGGTGCCCGGAACCGGAATCGAACCGGTACGCCCCTTTCAGGGCGGCGGATTTTAAGCCAGAGCATGGCATCCGCACCGGGCCAACGATGGGCTTGGATGAGGCTTGCTGTAGCAGGTTTTCCGCCAGGCCAAGGCCTTCCATCATATCCCGGTGCGCGATGCAAACCGCCCCGGTTCCCTTCCGCCTGGCTCCTAGCCGGCCCCTGGAATCGGGGCCTTTCAGGAGCACCTCATGGCGAAGATCAAACTTACCAAGTCCGTCGTAGACACGGCGCAGGCGCAGACCTGCGACGTGGAACTCCGGGATACGCTCGTTCCGGGCTTCTTGTGCAAGGTTACACCAACCGGCCGCAAGGTATTCATGGTTCAGTACCGCACGAACTCCGGCGTGCGGCGCAAGCCTGCACTCGGCCAGTTCGGCGAGCTGACGGTCGAACAGGCCCGGTCGCTGGCGCAAGACTGGTTGGCCGAAGTCCGGCGCGGCGGCGATCCCGGACTGGACAAGGCCGAAGCCCGCAAGGCGCCGACGGTCAAGGAGCTATGCGGCCGGTTCATGGAGGACCACTCCAAGCCGCACAACAAGCCGAGCACGCAGGCCGGCTACCAGTACCAAATCGACAGCTTCGTCATCCCGACCTTCGGCAGCAAGAAGGTTCACGAGGTCACGCGCCACGACATCACCGCGCTGATGAAGCGCATGGAGAAGTCGCCCACCCAAGCTAACCGCGTGCTGTCGCTAGCCCGAAAGATGTTCAACCTGGCCGAACTGTGGGGCTACCGGCCCGATGGCTCCAATCCCTGCCGCCATGTGCCCAAGTACCCCGAAAAGGGTTCGACACGGCTCATTACCGACGAGCAGATGGTCAAGCTGTTCGCTTATCTGGACAAGGCCGAGGCCGAAGGCTTGGAGCATCCCATCCTCCTGCTGGCCGTCCGGCTGCAATTCGAGTTCGCGGCGCGCATGTCGGAGGTTCTGCTGTTGCAGTGGGATTGGCTCGACCTGCCCAATGGCCGGGTGGTCTGGCCGGACAGCAAGACCGGCGATATGTCCAAGCCCTTGAGCGAGGAAGCCCGGCGGCGGCTGACGAGCGCGCCCCGCTATGGCGATTCACCCTATGTCTGCCCGGCGATCATCGACCACAGCAAGCCACTCAGCACCCACACCTACTACCAGGGGTGGCGGCGCATCCTCCGCAATGCCGGCGTGCCGAAGGTCGGCACCCACGGTATCCGCCACCGCTCGGCGACCGACATTGCCAATTCGGGCGTGCCCATCAAGGTCGGCATGGCACTGACGGCGCACAAGACCGTGGCGATGTTCATGCGCTACGTCCACACCGAGGACGATCCGGTGCGCCAAGCGGCCGAACTGGTGGCGGCCCGGCGCAAGACGATCACCGGTGCGCAGCGCCCGGCAGAGGTAGAAGCATGAGAAGGACGCCACCCACTGCGGCTGCGCGGGGCACTGCAACAGCCAGCCCACAAAGAAATCCGAGACAGTGTCTCGGAAATGCGGGCGCTGGCTCGCCCCCTTCTCCTTGACTTTCATTCGTCTATAAACGAAAATGATCACCTACCGAATCGAGCACTACCTGACGTCCGACGGGCAGAAGGATCTCTACATCGACTGGCTGCGCCGCCTGCGCGACGCCCAGGCCAAGGTGGCGGTCATCCGGCGCGTGGCCCGTGTCGAGCAAGGCAACTTCGGCGACCACAAGTTTTGCCGCGATGGCGTGTGGGAGCTGCGCATCGACGTGGGGCCGGGCTATCGGGTGTACTACGGCCTGGCGGGCCAGCGGCTGGTGCTGCTGCTGTGCGGTGGCGACAAGCGCACGCAGGATGCGGACATCAACCGGGCGGTGGACTACTGGCAGGACTGGCAACGGAGAACGGACGAATGAGAAGCAGACCCCATGACGAAGCGATGGCCGAGCTGTACCGCAGCGATCCTGCTCTCGCGCTCGAAGTCATCAACGGCATTCTGGAAGACGGCGATCAGGCCGAACTGCTGAGCGTGCTGCGCCAGATGGCGCAGGCATTCGGGGGCGTTCAGGCGGTGGCTGAGCAGGCGCACCTGAATCCGACGCAGCTCTACCGCACGCTGTCACCCAAGGGCAATCCGGCCTTGAACAGCCTGACTGCCATCCTCAAGGCGATGGGCCTGCGCCTAGCGGTACAGCCGCTGGCCTCACCGCCGTCCGCGCACGCGGCTTGACCCTCGGCGGGGAGACGCCCGCCGATTTTCGTATCACTGCTACGACAATTTCCCCGTTCATGCCCTAGTGTCAGCTTGAGCGTCCCGGCGTGCCGCCGTCGCGCGGTCTTGCTGTCTTGCTGTCTTGCTGCGCATCAAGCCTCGCTGCATGAGTCTCGCCCCCAGCGGGCTTCTTCATCGCCGGCAAGTTCGACTCACCGCCATTAACCCTCAAACCATTCGGCAGCCCACTTGAAGTTCAGGCGATCCCTATACCTTCCAGTGGGTCTGGTAGTTGGGACCGTCAGAAAGAGGCTTCGCGCTCGGCGGGAAGACTTGAATGGTCAACGGGATGGGGAAATCAGCGCCGATGATCGCAGCCTCGCCGGGTTTTAGATTGGGCAGAAACGACGATGCTGATCGGTCGATTTCGCCGCACGCGCGTTCGACAACCTCGCGGTCCCGATCATTCGTGAGCCGATGTACCACGAGTGTTCCCATCTGGCTCAGAACACCTTCCGTTATGTCGCGTGGGCGCTGAGTTGACAGACAGATATTGAGTCCGTACTTACGGCCCTCTTTGGCGATCAACTCGAATGCGTCCAGGCGGGCAACCGCGTCATCGGCTCCGATATGCCGCCCGAGAAAGTTGTGTGCCTCATCGACGATGACGACAACAGGGCAACTCTTGAACGCGCCATCGCGTGCCATGTTGAGAAGATGCCGTCCAATCACGTTCGCGATGATCTCGCGCGCCTTGAACTCAAAGGCAACGCCGCTCAGGCATATCCGAAGCAACCGATCCTCGTTGGAGACAAAGGACGAGATGCTTTCCGTCAATGCAGGAGCCTTCGACTTGAAGACACAATCGAAGGACGATGAACTGAGAATGCCGCTAATGCGCGACATCAAGGACAGGCAGTACGAGACCTCGCCCGAGTCGCCACCCCATTTGGTGGTGTCCTTCGACCCCCGGGCCACGCCGAATCCGTCCGGGTAAACGCACTCCTGCTCAATCTGTGAAACGAGCCTCCACACGTCGAACCCTTGCTGTGGATCATCAAGCTTCTCCGCGATGCCAGCCTTGGCTTCTTCGGTCAGGATCGGGACTTTAGACTGATCGATCTTCTTGATAATTCCGCCTGTCGCAACATGAGGAGCGAGAGTGGCGAGTCGAAGGCTGCGAATCGCCGCGCGCAGTTTCGGTCCCTGAACCTTGCCAGCAGGCTCGAACAGCGCGATGAAGTCCGACTCCATGAAGGACGTATGCGGCAGCGAACAAGGAGCAGAAGACTTCGCAGTGCTGACCGGCGCACCCAGGTGAAGATTTGAGACGTGTTCTCCGTCGAATCCGCGATATTCCCCTGTCGCGTCCAGGAGGATGATCTTGGTCTTATAGCGCAGGCATTCTTCGATGATCCGAGCGGTCGTCCAACTCTTGCCGCCGCCAGTGGCGCCCAGAATCGCGCAGTGCCGGCCGAACAGTTTCTCCGGCTTGACCGACACGTAGCTTTCAGGCGCGACATCGATCGAGCCCAGCTTGAGAAGGACGTGGCTCGCTTCGGCCTCCGCCGCCTCCATGAACTTCGGCAAGTTGGCGATGAAGCCGTGCGGCGCAGCGTAGACGCGGTCGCCCAAGCGAGGATAGGAGTCAACGCCCGCCGAGATTCGAAGTGAGTCCATTGCGATGGAGCCCAGCAGTTGGATCGTCCCGATGCCGTCCAGATCCGGCACCCTGCCATGCGAGGTGTCGATCAGGCGCCTGTCGGCATCTGGCAAATGGATCTCGACCACCCGTCCAAGCAGGAGGTTGATCTGTCCCTCGATCAGGACGAACTCTCCAACCTCACCTTTTCCGTATCGGCCACCCAGAAAGTGGGAACCGCTGGGCGAGCCTGCCTCGTTGAGGTTGAACTTCACCACCTGGGCGGAAACGGAGCACAACTGGCCAACATACAACTCCGGTCGGAGCAATCCGCGCGGAAAAGCGTCGGTGACGTCGAGCGCGGTACTCATGTCGGTTTGACCAGCGACTTGATGTCGCGCGTGAGCCGCTGCGCGGGCGTCAACGATTTGAGATCCGGAATCATCTCGGCGAACTCGCTGAACGTGGCATTGATCAGCCACACGTCCTCGCCCTGTTTGGCGAGGCTGTAGAGCGCATCCCAGTATCGATTTTTCTCCTTGGGCCGGGAGGTCAGGTCGTCCGCCGATGGATTGACGATGATCAAACGCAAATGCGGGTTGGTACGGACCGCCGCGACAATAGGTTCAGACAAGTGATCGTCATTGAAGCCGAACCCCGAGACAATAAGGCAGGTATTCGGTTCACGCAGCGCCGCCAGGTACTGGGAGATCAGTTCCAGGTGCGGTTGTACGTAGGACTGTTGGTATTTGCCTTTGGCGGGATAGATGAGACAGGCCGTTTCTGGTGTTGGATCGGTCTTGATCTCGATATCGCCCGAACTGGACTGATCCCAGTTGACCGAACCATGCAACTTGTAGAGGTGAAACACACCCTCCAGCGGATTGCCGACCTCATCGCCGGTCGAAGGTCGGCGGACTATGTCGTATAGGAAGAACCGCGGGTCAAATTGCCTGGGCTGCGTGAACGAGAAACCGTCGAGCAAGACCAGCCCCTGCTTGCCAGCAGCGCGCTCAAAGCACAGATCGTAGTTCGTCGTGAACAACTTCATCCGTGAGTCGCGGACGCGGCGACGAGACAGTCGATGCAGGAACGTGCGATGGCTCGCCAACTTTGAATCGTCGGCTCCATTGAGAAAAGCGGAGCACTTCTTCAAGATCACGGCCTTTGAGGCGGATACGAATTTTTCGACCTGCTCGCTCTTCTTGATCTGAAGGTATGCGTCACACCGCGAAAGAAGGGCCTCGATGTTCTCATGTTCGACGGCAGTCTCATAGCCGATCTCAGCAATGACAGCTTCAGCCTGCTCGGTCGGCTTCCGCTCATCCTTTCCAGTGTCGGGATTCGAGTTCACGCAGTGGTCCCACAGCGTCCACATCGAAGGGCCGTTGATCTCTCCCAGAGATGTTCCACTTCCTGCGAGTGCAACCACATGCTGCATCTGAAGCGAGGACAGCAATACCGCCTTCAGTTCTTCGCGCGCTGCGGCGGCCTCCGACAGCATCTGCTGCCTCTTGGCATCATCGGCCTCGCCAGCCGCGTCCGGCCTGAGCGCCTTCCAAGTGCCGGCTTCCGGACTGAAGAAAAGTTGTTGACCGAAGGTGGTCGGCTGTGGCGTCGTCATGTCGTCCCTACAGATGTATTTGGATTCTTCCGGATACCCGGTCGCCCCGGACTTGTCCTTTGGAATAGTAACAAAACGCTTCGTACATTCTGGCCGACCCGCGGCCCCAATATCCATGAAAGCCAAAGCCGTGCGTCCCGGCGCGATGCGCCGTCTGGTTCGCGGGCTGCGCCCCGCGCCTCGTGCCGAGTCGCGGCCATTCGGCTTTGACCCCTGACGCCTCCGGCCCTCTCGGGCCTGCGCGCTCCGCTTGCCGAAAGGCGGGTGTGTGCAGTGGGCGGGGTGTGGGCGGTCTTGCTGTTCCCTTGAACGTATCACGGCGTTCTCGCCGTCAAGGGCGGCGCGCGCCATGCGCGCTTGCGTCCTGGCGGCCGTCTGCGACCCCTGACTGCTTGCGCTGCGCCGTGCTGGCCACGGTTCCGGGCAATTCCGCCCGAGCAACCGGAGCACGATCATGTCGCAACTGTCCTTTTCCTCGTTCGATGCCTCGCTGATGGTGCGTGACGCACAGGGCCGCTACCTCTTGGCGACGGCCGACCAGATTCTGGAGGCCGCACGCCAGGCCATCGAGCAGAAGATGCAGCGCGGTGCCTCGTTCAGTTCGCCGGCGGCAGTCAAGGAATACCTGCGCGCCAAGCTGGCCGGCTTCGAGCACGAAGTGTTCGCGGTGCTGTTCCTCGATACGCAGCATCGCCTGATCGAGTACGCGGAGATGTTCCGCGGCACCATCGACAGCGCATCGGTGTATCCGCGCGAGCTGGTCAAGGAGGCGCTCCGGCTCAACGCGGCGGCGGTCATCGTTTCGCACAACCACCCGAGCGGAAATCCCGAGCCGAGCGGCGCCGACAAGGTGCTGACCCAGCGACTCAAGGAGGCGCTGGCGTTGGTGGACGTCCGCACGCTGGATCACATCGTCGTGGCGGGCGGCAGCACCACGTCCTTCGCCGAACGCGGCCTGATCTGACCGAGGGGGCTTCGGCCCCCTTTTTGCTGCTCCCTGCTACTCGCTTGCGTTGCGCTCACGCTGACGCAGGCGTTTCACGTAGGCTTCGTCCACCAGCTCATCGGGGCCGAGATCCAACGCGCAGTTCGCCAATGAGGCCAGTGTCCGGTCGGTGAGCTTGAACCCTCGCGGCAGTTGGCCGTAGTTCTCCGCGCTGTTTTCATCGATCGAGGCGAACAGTGCCTTGAAGAAATCAGCCTTGGAGGGGCGGATCGCCGCAGTGGCGGCGGCCGTCAGCGGGTCTGTGGCCGCCATCTCCGCCTTCTTTGCATCCGATGCCAGTTCGCGCATGAAGTCGCTCAGCGAGGGCCAATACTTCAGATCGAACTGGCCACGGAGTGCATCCAGCTTCTCTTGGACGTAAGCCTGAAACAGGTAGTTGTCCTTGGATGCCGCTTCGATCACGTCGCCAACGTGGTAGTGGGTTTCGCTGCTGAAGCCCGAGGTGTCGTGCAGGTCTGAGCGCTGTTCGAGCAGCGCCGCCAACTCGTCCGCCTTCCTCGCGATTTGCCGATTGACGTTGGAAAGGTCACTGCGTGCAGCGCGAGCCTCCTGCATCTTCTGTGGATTCCAGAAAGCGGCGGTGCTCAACACGAGGCCAAGAAAAACCTGGAGCGCCGGCGGCCGGGCATGGAGCTTTCCGTGCAATTCATCGTAGGCGTCCTTCAACTCGACGCCACGCGCCAGCAGTCGATCCGCGACAGCGTTCTCGCTGGGCAGGATGTGGTGCTCGATGTTGTACTGCTTCCCCTCCAAGAGGAGGTTTTCGCAGGCTTGCTGCGGATTCATGGTTTGAGACGAACTCACGGTCTGTCCTTGATGTTTTAGACGCTCCACAGCGTATTGAACCAAGCCGGATTTGCGGTACCCGAGCAACTGTCGATGAACCGTCTCTGAGGTACCTACGCACTGCAATCCGGGCGTCCCCGGCCACCTGGGAGATGTCCGGTCGCGCTGTCGTGCTGCGCATCGAACCCCCTGCAGGGTTTCGCCCCTGTCGGGCTTCCATCGTTCCCTCGCTCCGCTCGGCTGACGCCTCCGGCCCGGATTCCTAGATCCGGGCCTGCGCGCTTCGCTTGCCGTGCGGTCGGCGTATTGAGGGGCCGTGGCCATGTCCAGCCGTCTCCCCTGACTTCATCACCTTCACCGCGACTGTAGCCCGCGGCCGTGTGCCGTCAAGGCGCGCAGGGCCGTGTCCTCGGCTGCGCCTGCGGGCCGCACCCACCCTGCGCTTGCCTCCTTGACGGCCCCCGTCCGCGCGCTCCTGACCGTCGCGGGCGATGAACTCAGGAAAGACGGTGGCAACAGGGCCAACCGGGTTCCTCGTGCCGACCGCACCGAACAGCCGAAAGGCTGGGCTTCCGAATCTAGGAATCCGGTATGCGGTGAACAGCAAACCCTTTTTTCTTTGTCAGGAGAAATGCCATGCAACTCGCATCCCGCTTCGCTTCCCGTTCCCCGGTGCTGCGTTCGGAACGTCCCTTGTCCGATGACCAAATCCGGGCCGTGGCCCCGTCCATCTACGCGGAAGCCCCGCACGAAAGCCGCTCCGAGCGGTACAGCTACATCCCCACCGCCACCGTGCTGCAAGAACTGCGCGGGGAAGGCTTCGAGCCTTTCATGGTGACGCAAACCCGCGTGCGCCACGACGACCGCCGTGACTACACCAAGCACATGATCCGGCTGCGCCACGCCAGCCAGATCAACGGCCGCGAGGCCAACGAAATCATCCTGCTGAACTCCCATGACGGCACCAGCAGCTATCAGATGCTGGCCGGGATGTTCCGCTTCGTTTGCAGCAATGGCCTTGTCTGCGGTGACACCGTGGCCGACGTGCGCGTACCGCACAAGGGCGACGTGGCGGCGCAGGTGATCGAAGGCGCTTACGAAGTCCTGCACGGCTTCGACCGGGCGCAGGAATCGCGCGATGCCATGCGCGCGATCACGCTGGACGCCGGGGAATCGGAAGTGTTCGCCCGCGCTGCGCTGGCGTTGAAGTACGACGAGGACAAGCCCGCGCCCATCACGGCGCAACGTCCGCACGACCCCGCGCCAATCCATCCCCGAACTGGCCGCGAGCATTGCCCGCATCGGCCTGCTGCAAAACCTGATCGTCATCCTCGCCGCCGATGGCGAGCAATACGAAGTCGTCGCAGGCGACCGTCGCCTGACCGCCTTGAAGCTGCTGGCGAAGAAGAAGCGCATCCCCGCCGACTACG
>NZ_JBIQNC010000109.1:0-17109 GCF_044462705.1 Xenophilus sp. | reverse complement strand
GGGATACATTTAGCCCATGAAACCCGTCATCGCCCTCGTCGGCCGTCCGAACGTCGGCAAGTCGACCCTGTTCAACCGGCTCACGCAGACGCGCGACGCGATCGTGGCGGACTTCGCGGGCCTGACGCGCGACCGCCACTACGGCAGCGGGCACGTGGGGCCGCGCGAGTTCATCGTGATCGACACCGGCGGCTTCGAGCCCGACGCGGCCGCCAACGACATCTTCCGCGAGATGGCCAAGCAGACCCGCCAGGCCGTGGCGGAGGCGGACGTGGTGATCTTCGTGGTCGACGCCCGCGAGGGGCTGTCGGCGCAGGACCATGACATCGCCGAGGAGCTGCGCCGCCTGGGCAAGCCCTGCCTGCTGGCGGCCAACAAGGCCGAGGGCATGAAGGACAGCGGCCGCCTGGCCGAGTTCTACGAGCTGGGCTTCGGCGACGTGCATCCGATCGCTTCGGCGCACGGGCAGGGCGTGCGCGCGCTGGTGGAACTGGCGCTCGATGCGGTGCCGCCCTCCATGGAGGACGAGCCGGACGAGTCGATCGACGCCGAGTCCCGTCCCATCCGCCTGGCGGTGGCCGGGCGGCCCAACGTGGGCAAGTCCACCCTCATCAACACCTGGCTGGGCGAGGAACGGCTGGTCGCCTTCGACCTGCCGGGCACCACGCGCGACGCCATCACCGTCTCGCTGGAGCGCAACGGCCAGCGCTTCGACCTCATCGACACCGCCGGGCTGCGGCGCAAGGGCCGCGTGTTCGAGGCGGTCGAGAAGTTCTCGGTGGTCAAGACGCTGCAGGCCATCGAGTCGGCCAACGTGGTGCTGCTCCTGCTGGACGCCACGCAGGGCGTGACCGACCAGGACGCCCACATCGCCGGCTTCATCCTCGAGGCGGGGCGCGCGGTGGTGATCGCCATCAACAAGTGGGACGCGGTGGACGACTACCAGCGCGAGCAGGTGCGGCGCCAGCTGGAGAACCGCCTGCCGTTCATGAAGTTCGCGCCGCTGCACTTCATCTCGGCCAAGAAGCGGCTGGGCGTGGGGCCGGTGTGGCAGTCCATCGTCCAGGCCCATCGGGCGGCCATGCGCAAGATGCCCACGCCGGTGCTCACGCGGCTGCTGCAGGAGTCGGTGCAGTTCCAGGCGCCCAGGAAGAGCGGCATGTTCCGTCCCAAGCTGCGCTACGCCCACCAGGGCGGGATGAACCCGCCGGTGATCGTGGTGCACGGCAACTCGCTGGAACATGTGAGCGAAAGCTACCGGCGTTTCCTGGAGGCGCGCTTCCGAAAGGAGTTCGATCTCGTGGGAACCCCGCTTCGCATCGAGTTCAAGACCTCGCACAATCCCTATGCCGACAAGGAGGGGGCTTGAAAAGCCCCTGCGCGGTGCCAGATGCCCCAGGCAGGTGCCATGGCCCTGCCGGTCCCGCAGCCGGTATTGGCCTATTTTTCGCAGGCTTTTGACGCACCTTGCTGCACCGCGGAAACGCTGTGTTAAGGTGCCCGGTCCAACAACTTCCTCCTATGGAACACGGAGAATATCGTGAGCAACAAAGGGCAACTCCTACAAGACCCCTTCCTGAACACCCTGCGCCGCGAGCACGTGCCGGTCTCGATCTATCTGGTCAACGGCATCAAGCTGCAGGGCCAGATCGAGTCCTTCGACCAGTACGTCGTCCTGCTGCGCAACACGGTGACGCAGATGGTCTACAAGCACGCCATTTCCACCATCGTGCCTGGCCGCGCGGTCAACTTCTCGGTCACCGAGAACGACGACGCCGGCAACTGAATGGCGCAGGGCAGGGCGGCTGCGGCCGCCCTGCTTTTTTGATTCGAGCCGTTCCGATTGTCTGAACCCATCACCCGCCGCGAAGGCGCCGCCGTCCTGGTCGGCGTCGATTTCGGCCTCCCCCATTTCGACGCCGACCTCGAGGAACTGGGCCTGCTGGCGCAGACCGCGGGCCTCACGCCCGTCGAGCGCATCACCTGCAAGCGCAAGGCGCCCGACGCCGCCCTCTTCGTGGGCAGCGGCAAGGCCGACGAGATCAAGGCTGCGGCCGACCTGCACGGCGCCAGCGAGGTCGTCTTCGACCAGGCCCTGTCGCCTGCGCAGCAGCGCAATCTCGAACGCCACCTGGGCGTTGCCGTCTACGACCGCACCTTCCTGATCCTTGAGATCTTCGCCCAGCGCGCGCGCAGCCACGAGGGCAAGCTGCAGGTCGAGCTGGCGCGCCTGCAGTACCTGAGCACCCGGCTGGTTCGCCGCTGGTCGCACCTGGAGCGCCAGCGCGGCGGCATCGGCGCGCGCGGCGGCCCGGGCGAGACGCAGATCGAGCTGGACCGCCGGATGATCGGCGACGCCATCCGCCGCACCCGCGAGCGGCTGGCGAAGGTGCAGAGGCAGCGCGGCACCCAGCGCCGGCAGCGCGAGCGGCGCGACACCTTCAACATCTCGCTGGTCGGCTACACCAACGCCGGCAAGTCCTCGCTGTTCAACGCGCTGGTCAAGGCGCGCGCCTATGCGGCCGACCAGCTCTTCGCCACGCTCGACACCACCACCCGCCATCTCTATCTCGGCGAGACGGGGCGGCGCGTGTCGATCTCCGACACGGTGGGTTTCATCCGCGAACTGCCGCACGGACTGGTCGATGCCTTCAAGGCCACGCTGCAGGAGGCGGTGGATGCCGACCTGCTGCTGCACGTGGTGGACACCTCCAACCCTCACCATCCCGAGCAGATCGAGGAAGTGCAGCGCGTGCTCGCCGAGATCGGTGCCGACCAGGTGCCGCAGCTGCTGGTCTTCAACAAGCTCGATGCGCTGGAGCCCGAGCGGCGCCCCGTGCGCATGAGCGACGAGATGGAGCTGGACGGCGTGCGCGTGCCGCGGCTGTTCGTCAGCGCCCACACGGGCGAGGGCCTGCCGGCGCTGCGCGAGGAGCTGGCCCGCCGTGCGGCGGCCGGTGCGCCCGGGGCCGAGCCTATTGCCCCGCCGGCGCAGACCGAATTGCAGGGCGTGCCACACTGAGCCGGGCACAATATCCGCCGCTCAAGTGAAGTCGTAAGAGAACCCAACGAATGAAGTCAATGCCTCCCAGCGCCCCCGGGGCCGGACTGCGTCTGGCCCGCCCCCCGAGGGGGACAAGAAAACTTGGGGCGGCCCTGCGTTTTCTTGGGAGCCGGGTTCAGGGCATGTTCAACCTGAACGACGGCCGCTGGGGGCGGAGCGACGAGCCCGGCTCCGAAAGCGGCGATCGCCCGCCTGCCAGCCGGCCCGAGGCGGATCCGCCTGCGCCGCCGCCCAATGGCAACGGGAACCGCCCGCAGGGGCAGGGTCCCAACGCCGGCCCGCCGGACCTGGACGAACTCTGGCGCGACTTCAACCGCAAGCTCGGCGGCCTGTTCGGCGGTGGCCGCGGCGGCAGCCGTCCGCCCCTGTCGGGGCCGGGCGGCAACGGCCAGGGGCCCGACATGAAGAACGCGGGATTCGGCCTCGGCCTGGTGGGTGTGGTGGCGCTGCTGATCTGGCTGGGCACCGGCTTCTTCATCGTCAACGAAGGCCAGCAGGCCGTCATCACCCAGTTCGGCCGCTACAAGGAGACCGTGGGCGCCGGCTTCAACTGGCGCCTGCCGTACCCCATCCAGCGCCACGAGCTGGTGGTGGTGACGCAGATCCGCTCCACCGACGTCGGCCGCGACGCCATCGTGCGCTCCACCGGCCTGCGCGAGTCGGCCATGCTGACCGAGGACGAGAACATCGTCGAGATCAAGTTCGCCGTGCAGTACCGCCTGAGCGATGCGCGCGCCTGGCTGTTCGAGAGCAAGACGCCGGGCGAGACCGTCGTGCAGGTGGCCGAGACGGCCGTGCGCGAGGTGGTCGGCAAGATGAAGATGGACGCCGCGCTGGCCGAGGAGCGCGACCAGATCGCGCCGCGCGTGCGCACGCTCATGCAGCAGATCCTGGACCGCTACAAGGTCGGCGTCGACGTGGTCGCCATCAACCTGCAGCAGGGCGGCGTGCGCCCGCCCGAGCAGGTGCAGGCCGCCTTCGACGACGTGCTCAAGGCCGGCCAGGAGCGCGAGCGCGCCAAGAACGAGGCCCAGGCCTACGCCAACGACGTGGTGCCGCGCGCCGTGGGTACCGCCTCGCGCCTGAAGGAAGAGGCCGAGGCCTACAAGGCCCGCGTGGTGGCGCAGGCGCAGGGTGATGCGCAGCGCTTCAGCCAGGTGCTGGCCGAATACCAGAAGGCGCCGCAGGTCACCCGCGACCGCATGTACACCGACGCGATGCAGCAGATCTACAACAACACCACCAAGGTGCTGGTCGAGAGCAAGCAGGGCTCCAACCTGCTGTACCTGCCGCTGGACAAGCTGATGCAGTTGTCCGGCCAGGGCGGCGGCGCCGCGCCGGCCGACGGCGCGCCGCCCAGCGTGGCGGGCACGGCGCCGCCGCAGGCTTCCTCCATTCCCGTGGCCCCGCTGGAATCGCGGGCCCGCGACAGCGGCCGCTCGCGCGACCGCGAAACGCGCTGAAGGGGGCTGACACATGAACAGAATCGGATTCATCGGCGTCTCGATCCTCATCCTGCTCTTCCTGGGCAGCTCGATGCTCTTCGTGGTCGACCAGCGCCAGTTCGGCGTGGTCTACCAGCTCGGCCAGATCAAGGACGTGCTCACCGAGCCCGGCCTGAAGTTCAAGCTGCCGCCACCCTTCCAGAACGTCTCGTACATCGACAAGCGGCTGCTGACGCTGTCCAGCCTCGACACCGAGCCCATGCTCACGGCGGAGAAGCAGCGCGTGGTGATCGACTGGTACGTGCGCTGGCGCATCGTGGACCCGTCCGCCTACATCCGCAACGTCGGCCTGGACGAGAACGCCGGCGCCGTGCAGCTCAACCGCGTGGTGCGCAACGCCTTCCAGGAGAACATCAACAAGCGCACCGTGCGCGAGCTGATCTCCACCCGCCGCGACGACGTGATGAACGACGTCAAGCGCGAAGTGCTGGCCGTGGTCAAGGGCGGCAGCGGCTGGGGCATGGACATCATCGACGTGCGCGTGACGCGCATCGACTACGTGGAGGCGATCACCGAGTCGGTCTACCGCCGCATGGAGGCCGAGCGCAAGCGCGTGGCCAACGAGCTGCGTTCCACCGGCCAGGCCGAGGGCGAGAAGATCCGCGCCGACGCCGACCGCCAGCGCGAGGTGACGGTGGCCAACGCCTACCGCGACGCGCAGAAGATCAAGGGCGAGGGCGACGCGCAGGCCGCCGCCGCGTACGCGGATGCCTTCGGCAAGGACGCGCAGTTCGCGCAGTTCTACCGCAGCCTGGACGCCTACAAGCAGAGCTTCAACAAGAAGAGCGACGTGATGGTGCTGGATCCGTCCTCCGAGTTCTTCCGCGCGATGCAGGGCTCGGGCAGCGGCACGGCGGCGGCGCCACGCCGCTGACGTCCGCGCCGTGAGCTGGGACGTCTTCTGGAGCGCGCTGGCGCTGGTGCTGGTGCTCGAGGGCATCTTGCCCTTCGTCTCGCCCGGCGGCTGGCGGCGCGGCTTCAGCCAGCTTCTGCAGCTGCGCGACGGGCAACTGCGCTTCTTCGGGCTGTGCTGCATCGTGGGCGGGCTGCTGCTGCTCTGGATCGCCGCGCCCTGAGCCCCTGCGCCGGGGCGGGCCGCATCGGGCCGCTAGAATCCCTTTTTAACCACGGCCTGTCGCCCCATGTCCGCCTGGGTCCTTCCGGATCACATCGCCGATGTGCTGCCTTCCGAGGCGCGCCACATCGAGGAACTCCGACGCCAACTGCTCGACACTGCCCGCGGCTACGGCTATGAGCTGGTGATGCCGCCGATGCTGGAGCACCTGGAGTCGCTGCTGTCCGGTACCGGCGAGGCGCTCGGCCTCCAGACCTTCAAGCTGGTCGACCAGCTCTCCGGCCGCAGCATGGGCCTGCGCGCCGACACCACGCCCCAGGTCGCCCGCATCGACGCCCACCTGCTCAACCGCCAGGGCGTCGCCCGCCTGTGCTACTGCGGCCCGGTGCTGCACACCCGGCCCGACCGTCCCCACGCCACGCGCGAGCCGCTGCAGTTCGGCGCCGAGATCTACGGCCATGCCGGCCGCGAGGCCGACCTGGAGGCCCTGACGCTGGCGCTGGACTGCCTGCGCGCTGCCGGCATCGAGCGCCCGGTGGTGGACCTGGCCGACGTGCGCATCGTGCGCGCGCTGTTCGGCGGCGTCATCGTCCCGCCGGACGTCATCGAGGACGTGCACGCCGCGCTGGCGGCCAAGGACGCCGCCACGCTGGCCGAACTCACGCGCGATTTCCCCGCCGCCGCGCGCGAGGGCCTGGCCGCGCTGCTCGACCTGTACGGCGACGTCGCGGTGCTGGACGAGGCCGCTCGCGTCTTCCAGGCCACGCCCGGCGTGCAGCCGGTGCTGGAGCAGCTGCGCTGGCTGGGCGGCGAACTGGGCGACGCGCGCGTGGGCTTCGATCTGGCCGACCTGCGCGGCTACGCCTACTACAGCGGCGTGCGCTTCGCCGTCTACCACGAGGGCGCGGCCGACTCGCTGGCCCGCGGCGGCCGCTACGACGAGGTGGGCGCCGTGTTCGGCCGCAACCGCCCCGCCGTGGGCTTCAGCCTCGATTTGCGCGAGCTGGTGCGCGTGGTGCCGCCGCGGCCGCTGCGCGCCGCCGTGCGCGCGCCGTGGGGCGAGGACGCCTCGCTGCGCGAGGCCATCGCCGCGCTGCGCCGCCAGGGTGAGACGGTGGTGTGCATGCTGCCGGGCCACGGCAGCGAGATCGACGAATTCGAGTGCGACCGCGAGCTGGTGCAGCGCGGCGGCAACTGGACGGTCGCGGCGCTCTGAGCCCGCGGTCCGGCCGATCCATTTCCTTTCTTTGCGAGCGATACGAGCATGAGCGTGACAACCGGACGCAACGTCGTCGTCGTCGGTACCCAGTGGGGCGACGAGGGCAAGGGCAAGCTGGTGGACTGGCTGACGGAAAGCGCCCAGGGCGTGGTCCGCTTCCAGGGCGGCCACAACGCTGGGCATACGCTGGTCATCAACGGCGTGAAGACGGCGCTGCACCTGATCCCCAGCGGCATCATGCGTCCCGGCGTGACCTGCTACATCGGCAACGGCGTGGTGCTGTCGGTGCCGAAGCTGCTGGAAGAGATCGAGGGGCTGGAGAAGGCCGGCGTGGAGGTGCGCTCGCGCCTGCGCATCAGCGAGGCCTGCCCGCTGATCTTGCCCTTCCACGCGGCGCTGGACGTGGCGCGCGAGGCCTACCGCGAGAAGGGCGGCATCGAGAAGATCGGCACCACCGGCCGCGGCATCGGCCCGGCCTACGAGGACAAGATCGCCCGCCGCGCGCTGCGCGTGCAGGACCTGAAGCACCCGGCGCGCTTCGCCGAGAAGCTCAAGGTGCTGCTGGAGCTGCACAACCACGTGCTCACCCAGGTGCTGGGCGCGCAGCCCATCGACTACCAACCGGTGTACGACGAGACGATGCGCCAGGCCGAGCAGATCCGGCCCATGATCGCCGACGTCTCGCGCGAGCTGAACGAGGCGCACCGCAACGGCGCCAACCTGCTGTTCGAGGGCGCGCAGGGCACGCTGCTGGACGTGGACCACGGCACCTACCCCTACGTCACCTCCAGCAACTGCGTGGCCGGCAACGCGGCCGCCGGCTCGGGCGTGGGCCCGGGCATGCTGCACTACGTGCTGGGCATCACCAAGGCCTACTGCACCCGCGTCGGCGGCGGCCCCTTCCCGACCGAGCTGGACTGGGAGACGCCCGGCACCGTCGGCTACCACCTCTCGACCGTGGGCGCCGAGAAGGGCGTGACCACCGGCCGCAGCCGGCGCTGCGGCTGGTTCGACGCGGCGCTGCTCAAGCGCTCGGCGCAGGTCAACGGCCTGTCGGGCCTGTGTATCACCAAGCTCGACGTGCTCGACGGGCTGGAGGAGCTGCAGCTGTGCACCGGCTACGAGCTGGACGGCGAGCACACCGACATCCTGCCGCTGGGCGCCGACGAGATCGAGCGCTGCAAGCCCGTCTACGAGACGCTGGAGGGCTGGAGCGAGAGCACGGTGGGCGTGACCCAGTACGACAAGCTGCCGGTCAATGCGCGGCTGTACCTGCAGCGCATCGAGCAGGTGACGGGCGTGCCGATCGACCTGATCTCCACCAGCCCGGACCGCGATCACACGATCATGATGCGGCATCCCTATCTGGCCGACTGACACAACCCACCACAACCCGACGGAGAAGAGCGCATGCTGACCGAGGATGGCAAACACCTGTACGTGAGCTATGACGAGTACCACAACCTGATCGAGAAGCTCGCGATCAAGGTGCACCAGTCAGGCTGGGAGTTCGACACCATCCTGTGCCTGGCGCGGGGCGGCATGCGGCCGGGCGACGTGCTCTCGCGCATCTTCGACAAGCCGCTGGCCATCATGTCCACCAGCTCCTACCGCGCCGAGGCCGGCACGGTGCAGGGCTACCTGGACATCGCCCACTACATCACCACGCCCAAGGGCGAGATCGCCGGCAAGGTGCTGCTGGTGGACGACCTGGCCGATACCGGTCACACGCTGCAGGCCGTGGTGGAACTGCTGCGCACCAAGTACACGCCCATCACCGAACTGCGCAGCGCCGTGCTGTGGACCAAGGGCGTCTCGACCTTCACGCCCGACTACTCGGTGGAGTTCCTGCCCACCAACCCCTGGATCCACCAGCCATTCGAGGGCTACGACTCCATGCGGCCGGCCAAGCTGCTGGAGAAGTGGAAAATTTAGACCACCCCCAGCCTGCGCGGACTTCGTTCCGCTCCGGCAACCCCCTGCAAGGGGGCACACGCAGCGGCCCGGCGGAGCCGGTTCCGCGCGTGTTCGCGCACGGCCTGCTCCGCGGCCCCTTGATCGAGAAGATCCGCTGTTACCCGGGGCCCGGCGGCGTGCCGAACAGCGCCGTGTAGCGGCGCTGCATCTCCTCGGGCGTCACGGTCTCGATGGCGTGCCCGATGAGCCAGCGGTGGCCGAAGGGGTCGCGCACGGTGCCGGAGCGCTCGCCGTAGAAGTGGTCTTCCGGCGCCCGCTCCAGCGTGCCGCCGGCGGCGACGGCTGCGGCCACCAGCGCGTCGGCGTCGTCCACGTGCAGGTGCAGCGTCACCGGCGTGGCGCCCAGGCCCTCGGGGCTGCGCACGCCCATCTCCGGGTATTCCTCCGACAGCATCAGCGTGTGGCCGTCGAGGTCCAGCTCGGCATGGCCGACGCGGCCGTCCGGCTCCGTGAGGCGGAACAGCTCGCGCGCCCCGAAGGCGCGGGTGTAGTAGTCCATCGCGGCGCGGGCGTCGCGCACGCACAGGTAGGCGTACAGGTGGTGAATGGCCATGACGGCTCCTGGAGGATCGGCGATGGCCCGATTCTCGGCAGCGCCCGGCGGGCCGTCTTGCAGGAATTTGACCCGCGATTCAGTGCGGCACGTGCCGCGGTGTCGTCGGATCGGCCCGCCGGCGCCAGGCCGAGGGCGTGAAGCCTGCGATCTCCCGGAAGGCGTGCGTCAGGTGCGACTGGTCGGCGAAGCCGGCCGCCGCGGCGATCTCCGCCCAGCCCTGCGTGCCGCGGGCCGCCAGTTCCAGGGCGCGGCCGAAGCGCCGCAGCCGCAGCAGCTCGCGCGGCGCCAGGCCCGTGGCCTCGCGGAAGCAGGCGATGAAATGGCGGTGGCTGAGGCCGCTGGCGCGCACGAGGTCGTCCACGCGCGCATCGCCGCGGTTGAGGCGGGGAAGGGCGCCGGCCAGCGCAGGATGCAGGGCCGGCGGACGGCCCTGCGCGCGCCGGGCCAGCCAGCGCTCGAACGCCGCGAGGCGCGCCGCGCCGCCCCCGGCGGCGTGCAGTTGCCCCAGCAGTGCGTCCACCTCGGCGCGGCCGAGCAGCAGGTCCAGCGGGGTGTGGCCGTGGGCCAGCGCGTCCTCGGGCACGCCCAGCAGCACGCGCGCGGCGCCCGGCCGCAGCATGGCGCCGACCGAGGCGGCCGGCGCCGAGACGTCGCGCACGTGGAAGGCCGTGCGCGCGCCGCCCACCACCGCGTGGCCCAGGCAGTGGCCGCCCGGTTCGGCCGCACCGTCGAAGATCAGCAGTGGCGGCCCCGACAGCCGCAGCGCGATGTGCGTGCCGCCGGTGGGCAGGACGTGCTCGCGCATCCCGGGCCGCGCCGCCGCGTCGCCGGCCGGTGCGTGCGCCCACAGGGTGTGCACCAGCGCGCGCAGCGGCGGGGCGGGGGCGCGTCGGAGATCGGCCATCGCGCCATCCTACGCCGCCGGTGCGGCGCAGGGCGGTGTACTAGCATCGCCCCATGACCCGCACCGCCACCGGCCTCATCCACCATCCCTACACCCCGCCCGACAGCTTCGCCGCGCCGCAGCCGGGGGTGTTCAAGGCCTCCACCGTGTTCTTCAAGGACGTGGCCGCCATGCGCGCGCGCGACTGGCGCAGCAAGGCCGGCTACACCTACGGCCTGCACGGCACGCCCACCACCTTCCTGCTGGAGGAGCGCCTGGCCACGCTGGAAGGCGGCACCGCCTGCCTGCTGGTGCCGAGTGGGCTGGCGGCGATCTCGCTGGTGAGCCTCGCGCTGCTCAAGCGCGGCGACGAGGTGCTGATCCCCGACAACGCCTACGGCCCGAACAAGGCGTTGGCGACGGGCGAACTGGCCAACTTCGGCATCACCCACCGCCTCTACGACGCGATGGACCCGGCCGATCTCGCAGGCAAGCTGTCGGAGCGCACGCGCCTGGTGTGGCTGGAGGCGCCGGGCTCGGTCACGATGGAGTTCCCCGACCTGCCGGCGCTGGTCGCGGCCTGCCGCGCGCGCGGCGTGACCACCGCGCTGGACAACACCTGGGGCGCGGGCCTGGCCTTCGATCCCTTCGCGCTGGGCGCGGACGTGTCGGTGCATGCCCTCACCAAGTACCCCAGCGGCGGCGGCGACGTGCTGATGGGCAGCGTCGTCACGCGCGACGACGCGCTGCACCTGAAGCTCAAGCTCACCCACATGCGGCTGGGCTTCGGCGTCGGCGCCAACGACGTCGAGTCGCTGCTGCGCTCGCTGCCCAGCCTGCCGCTGCGCTACGCCGCGCACGACCGCGCCGCGCGCGAGCTGGCGCGCTGGCTCGAGGGGCGCGAGGAAATCGCGCAGGTGCTGCATCCGGCGCTGGAAGACTCGCCCGGCCACGCGCACTGGCGGGCCCTGTGCGGCGAGCGCGGCCTGGCGGCCGGCCTGTTCTCCGTCGTCTTCGACGAGCGCTTCGGCACCGAGGCGGTGGACGGCTTCTGCGACAGCCTGGCGCTGTTCAGGCTGGGCTACTCGTGGGGCGGCCCGGTCAGCCTGGTGGTGCCCTACGACATCGGCCTGATGCGCGACGCGGGCGTCAGCCGCTGGCCGCACAAGGGCACGCTGGTGCGCTTCTCCATCGGCCTGGAGGACGTGGACGACCTGCGCGCCGATCTGGCGCAGGCGCTGGCGCGGATGGCCTGAAACCCAGGCATTCCCCGAGAGCGGTGCGCGTGCGCGGCGCGAGTTATCGCTTACAGTGGGACGCGGCGCGGCCTCCGCATGGAGGGGCCGCAGCAGGTCGAAGAGGAGCGAAACGACATGGCCACACCCAACTACGGATTCGAGAAGCGCCAGCGGGAATTGGCCAAGAAGAAGAAAAAGGAGGAGAAGCTGCGCGCCAAGGCCGAGCGCAAGCTGCAGCCGAGCAGCCCGGGCCTGATGCCCGGCGACCCCGAGACCGACGTGGCCTCGCTGGAGCGCGATCCGCCCACCGTCCCCTCCGAGCCGACCAAGGACGGCTGAACCGCCCTCCGGCCGCAGCGCAAGGAACAAGGCCGCCCCCGGCACTGCCGGCGGCGGCTTTTTTTGTCGCCGGGCCGCCCCAAGACAAAAAAGCATCCCCCCGAGGGGTCTTTTTTGTCCTGGCGCTACTTCGCCAGCAGCTTGCGCAGCTCGGGCCAGACGTTGTCGAGCATGCGGGCCTGCGCGCCGGCGTTGGGATGGATGCGGTCGGCCTGGAAGAGGCTGGCCGCATCGGGCGCGTCGGCCACGCCGGCCAGCAGGAAGGGCACCCGCGCCGCTTTCGTCTTCTCGGCCACGCGCGGGAAGATCTCGCCGAAGCGCCGGGTGTAGTCGGCACCGTAGTTGGGCGGCACCTGGATGCCCACCAGCAGCACCCGGGCGCCGATCTTCTGGGCCGCCTGCGTCATCTGCAGCAGGTTGTCCTCGGTGCCGGCCAGCGGCAGGCCGCGCAGGGCGTCGTTGGCGCCCAGCTCCAGCACCACCACGTCGGGCCTGTGCTGCGCCAGCAGGCCCGGCAGGCGGGCGCGGCCGCCGGCGGTGGTGTCGCCGCTGATGCTGGCGTTGACCACGCCGGCGCGCACTTTCTCCTTTTCCAGGCGCTGCTGCAGCAGCGGCACCCAGCCCTCGCCGCGCTTGAGGCCGTACTCGGCCGAGAGCGAGTCGCCCACCACCAGCACCAGCGGGCGCACCGCTCCGGTGCCGGCGGCCGGCTGCTGGGCTTGAGCCATTGCGGGCCAAGACCCCACGCCGGCGGCGAGCACGCCGGCCGCCTGCGCGGCGCGCAGGCTAAAGTCACGTCGATTCATGGTTGCCGCGGTCACGCGCGTCCTTTCCTTCCAAGCCTTCTCTGTTCATGCCGTCCAGCCCGCCCATCGTCAGCGTCGAGCACGTCTTCAAGTCCGTCACCGATTCCACCGGCACGCTGGACATTCTGCGGGACATCGATTTCACCCTCGGCGCGCGGGAGACCGCCGCCATCGTCGGCGCCTCCGGCTCGGGCAAGAGCACGCTGCTGGGCATCATCGCCGGCCTGGACGTGCCCACCCGCGGCACCGTGCGCATCGGCGGCGAGGACCTGTTCGCCCTGGACGAGGATGCGCGCGCGGCGCTGCGCGGAAGGAAGATCGGTTTCGTCTTCCAGAGTTTCCAGCTCCTGGCCAACTACACGGCGCTGGAGAACGTGATGCTCCCGCTGGAGACGGCCGGCCGCAGGGACGCGCGCAAGGCCGCCGCCGACATGCTGGCGCGCGTCGGCCTGGGCCAGCGTCTCGGGCACTACCCGAAGGTGCTCTCGGGCGGCGAGCAGCAGCGTGTGGCGCTGGCGCGCGCCTTCGTCGTGCAGCCGCAGCTGCTGCTGGCCGACGAGCCCACCGGCAGCCTGGACTTCGCCACCGGCGAGCAGGTGATGCAACTGATGTTCGAGCTCAACCGCGAGCAGGGCACCACGCTGGTGCTGGTGACGCACGACCGCGGCATCGCCGCGCGCTGCGAACGCCGCATCACCATCGAGGCCGGCCGCGTGGCGGCCAACGAGACCACGGCCTTCGACGAGGCCGCCGTGCCCGCGGACCCGGCGCGCGCGGCCATCGGATCCATCGCGCCCTGACGCGCCCACCGGAGCCCCGCCATGCCGACCCTGCCGCCCGCCGCCATCGCCGCCCTGCAGCGCGGCGACCTGATCGAGGCCATCAAGCTCACCCGCGAAGCCACCGGCCTCGGGCTGAAGGAGTCCAAGGAGGCGGTGGAGCGCTACGGCAACGGCGGGCCAGGCGGGGCGGATGACGATGATGCGTTCGACGGCGCCTTCGACACCTTCGACGCGCCGTCCGCGCACCGGCCGTCGGCGGGCCTGCCGCCCCGCGCCATGGCCGCATTGCAGCGGGGGCGCACCATCGAGGCGATCAAGCTCACCCGCGAGGCCACCGGCCTCGGGCTGAAGGAGGCGAAGGACCTGGTCGACGCGGCGCGCGGGCAGCCCGGCGGTGCGGTGCCCGGCCTGGCCAGCGAGGGCGCGACCTTCGATCCCATGCACGAGCCCGGCCGCGTGCGCGGCGGCGGCGCCGGGCGCTGGGTGGCGCTGGCGGTCGTGCTCGTCTGCCTGCTGGCGCTGGCCTGGATGCTGCTGCGCGGATGATCGTCCCGCAGTTCTGGGCCGAAGGCCGCATCCATCGCCGCGTGGGCGGCCGTTCGATCACCGTGCGGCGCTTCGGCTGGTCCGACGCTGGCCAGGCCGAGGCGCAGGCCCATGCCGATGCCCGCACGCAGGAGGCCTTCGACCGCATCGCGGTCGGCGAGCCGCTGGTGCGCCGCGAACGCCGCGCCGGCTACAACGGCGCCCAGGGTCTGCCGATCCGCGAGGAGATCGTCGAGCGCCACGGCGGCACGGTCGTGACCCGCAACAGCTACGGTGCGCGCTGCCTGAACACGCCCGACGTGCTGTTCGTGGACGTGGACTTCGACGACGAGGCGCCCGCAGGCGCGCCGGGGCTGGCCGTCTTCGGCGCAGCGGTCGCCGCCGGAGCCGTGGTGGGCTGGGCGACCGGCGCCTGGACCAGCGCGCTGGCCGCGGCCGTGCTCGTGCTGGCGCTGGGCCTGTGGCTCGTCCGCGCGGAGAAGAAGAAAAAGGCGCAGGCCGCGGCGGCGCACGATCCGCTGCAGGCGGTGCGCGCACGCATCGACCGCTTCATCGCCCAGCGTCCCGACTGGCACCTGCGCCTGTACCGCACGCCGGCGGGCCTGCGCGCGCTGGCCATGCACCGCGGCTTCGCACCCGACGACCCGGCGGTGGCGGACTGCTTCCATGCGCTGGACGCCGACCCGGTGTACGCGCGCATGTGCCGCAACCAGCACTGCTTCCGCGCCCGCGTGAGCGCCAAGCCCTGGCGCATCGGCATCGGCGAGCACCTGCGCCCGCGCCCCGGCGTGTGGCCGGTGGCGCCGCAGCGGCTGCCCGAGCGCCAGGCCTGGGTGGCGCGCTACGAGGCGCGCGCGGCCGGTTTCGCCGCCTGCCGCTTCGTCGGCGCGGTGGGCGCCACCGGCAGCACCACCTTCGAGACGCTTGCCGTGCAGGCGCTGCACGACGAGTTGTGCCGGGCCGACAGCACGCTGCCTCTGGCCTGATTCCTACCGGGAGCGGCCACATCCAGCCTCGATAATCCCGAGCGATATGGCTTCTGCTCCCAAAGTGATCTTCGGCTTCCACGCCATCGGCGTGCGGCTGAAGACCGCGCCCGGCTCGGTGATCGAGGTGCTGTTCGACGCCAGCCGGCGCGATGCGCGCATGAAGCAGTTCATCGCCCGCGCCCAGGAGGCCGGCGTGCGCCTGATCGAGGCCGACGGGCTGCGCCTCGCCAAGCTCTCCGGCAGCCACGGGCACCAGGGCGTGGCGGCGCGCGTCGAGGCGGTGACGCAGGCGCGCTCGCTCGACGACCTGCTGGACGGACTCGACGCCGCCGGCACCATGCCGCTGCTGCTGGTGCTCGACGGCGTGACCGATCCGCACAACCTCGGCGCCTGCCTGCGCGTGGCCGACGGCGCCGGCGCGCACGCGGTCATCGCGCCCAAGGACCATGCCGCCGGCATCAACGCCACGGTGGCCAAGGTCGCCAGCGGCGCGGCCGAGACCGTGCCCTACTTCATGGTCACCAACCTGGCGCGCACGCTGAACGAGCTGAAGGAGCGCAACATCTGGTGCGTGGGCACCAGCGACGACGCGCCCGGCACCCTGTACGACTGCGACCTCGCGCGCCCGCTGGCGCTGGTGCTCGGCGCCGAGGGCCCGGGCATGCGCCAGTTGACGCGCAAGACCTGCGACGAACTGGTGAGCATCCCCATGGCCGGCGCCGTGGAGAGCCTGAACGTCTCGGTGGCCAGCGGCGTGTGCCTGTACGAGGCGATGCGCCAGCGCAGCCACCCGCGCCGATGAGGCGCCACGACACCCCATCCGACCTCTAGCCACACACGGGAGATCTGCATGAGCGACAACCACCCCCAGCACGGCGCCGCCGACGGCCTGGACGGCTTCGAGCCGACGCCGAAGATGGTCTTCGACATGCAGCTGGCGCTGTACCTGGACCTGGTCGCCGTGCTGGAGCGCGCCGGCGCCGTGAGCTACCGGCAGATGGCCGCACGGGTGCTCAACCTCAGCATCGCGGCCAAGGGCGAGGGCGACGCGGCGCTGGCCAACGTGTTCGAGGGCATCGCCAGCGGCTTCGCCAGCCAGGAGCGCGGCCTGTCGATCGACGTGCTCAAGGCCGCCGGCGACGTGCGCAACGACGAGGCGCTGGGCGACATCCCTTCGCGGCCCGAAGACCTCTGAACCATCACATGGCCGCCGCCGAGGTCTACCCCTCGCGGGTCGATGCCTGGCTGGTCGCCGTGCTGGCCCTGGCCGTGGGCCTGTGCGTGTGGCAGGGCCTGGCCATGGGCAGCGTGCTGTCGCTGGCGATCGGCGCGGCCACGCTGGCGGCGGTGCTGGCGCTCACCGTGCCCTGCCGCTACACGCTGGAGGCGGACCACCTGGCGGTGCGCTGCGGCCTGATTCGCCAGCGCGTGCCCTACGCGCGCATCCGCGGCGTCCAGGCCAGCCGCAACCCGCTGTCGGCGCCGGCGCTGTCGCTGCGGCGCGTGAAGATCACGCTGGAGCGCGGCTTCGTGCTCGTGTCGCCGCGCGAGCGCGAGCGCTTCATGGCCGAGTTGCGCCGGCGCGCGGGGCTGACCGGCCAGCAGATTTCCTGAAGATCATGCGAAGCAAGGCCTGGCCCGACCGCCGCCCCAAGTCTGCGCAGGACTATGGCGTGTATCGGCAGGGGGATCGCATCGTTGTGGATCTCACGCGGCGCGGCAAACGGCACCGCAAGGCCTTCATGTTCTCTACCCACGGAGGAGAGCGGCAAGCGCTGCGCGCAGCCAGGGCCTGGCGCGATGAACTCATCGCGGCGCTGCCGCCGCAGCCCCGGCGCGATGCGGCGCAGCGCCCGAGGCGGGACTCCAAGGGCATCCCCGGCATCTTCTGCCGGCGCGACGCGAGCGGCAAGCCGCTGCTGTGGACTGCGCACACCCTGGTCGCGGGCAAGCTGCTGCAGAAGTCGTTCAGCGTCGGCCGCTACGGCCGCCAGGCGCGGCAGATGGCCATGGCCGAGCGGGCGCGCCAGCTTGAACTGATGCGCGACACTGTTTTTCTGGGCGCCTTGAAGGGAGATGGGCGCTGTTGCATAACCCTATCTGAGGTCGAGCCTCCCCTTACCCCAGACG
>NZ_JBIQNC010000108.1:0-17135 GCF_044462705.1 Xenophilus sp. | reverse complement strand
CTGGCGCCGGTGGCAGGCAGCACGCTGACGCTGACGGGCGCCATCGCCGGCAGCGGCCCGCTGACCAAGGACGGTGCCGGCACGCTGACGCTGGCGGGCGCCAACGCCTACACCGGCGCCACCACCGTGGCGGCCGGCACGCTGCGCGCGGGCGCGGCCGGCGCCTTCAGCGCCGCCTCGGCCCACACCGTGGCGGCTGGCGCCACCATGGACCTGGCCGGCTTCAGCCAGACCATCGCCGCCATGAACCTGGCCGGCACCGTCTCGCTGCCGGGCAGCGCGCCGGGCACGACGCTCACCGTCACCGGCCCCTGGGTGGGCAACGGCGGCACCCTGCGCCTGGGCACCGCCCTGGGCGACAGCGCGAGCGCCACCGACCGGCTGGTCCTGAGCGGCAGCGGCGCCGCCGCCAGCGGCCACACCTCGGTGCAGATCACCAATCTGGGCGGCCTGGGCGCGCTGACCACCGGCGACGGCATCGAGGTCGTCCGCGCCACCGGCGGCGCCAACACCACCGCGCAGACCAGCAAGGACGCCTTCAGCCTGGCCGGTGGCCACGTGGACGCCGGCGCCTACGAATACCGCCTGCATGCGGCCGACGCCAGCGGCGCCGGCGAGAGCTGGTACCTGCGCTCCACCGCCACCGGTGGCGGCGGCGTGAGCGTGCCCACCTACCGTGCCGAAGTCCCGCTGCTGGCGGCGCTGCCCGAGCAACTGCGCGAGGCGGGCCTGGCCATGCTGGGCAACCTGCACCAGCGCGTGGGCGACGACGGCGTGGGCGGCGCTTCCGCCGGCCCGGCCGCCGGCCCGCGCCAGGCCTGGGGCCGCCTCATCAGCATCGACCGCCGTATCCAGCAGGGCGGCACCGTCAGCCCCTCCAGCGAGGGGCGGCTGTCGGGCTTCCAGGCCGGCACCGACCTGTGGGCCGACCCGAACTGGCGCGTGGGCCTGTACGTGGGCCAGCTCGAAGGTGACATGGACGTGACCGGCTTCGCGCGCGGCCTCTGGAACCATGCGGCCGGGCGCAACGACCTGCGCACCCAGTACCTGGGCGGCTACGCCACCTGGAAGAACCGGGACGGCTTCTATGTGGACGGCGTGCTGCAGGCCGGGCGCCTGCGCTACGACGTGCAGCCGGCCCTGGGCTGGTCGACCAGCGGCAAGGGCCGCAGCGTGCTGGCCTCGGTGGAGCTGGGCCAGGCCTTCCAGGTGGCGCCGGGCTGGCAGGTGGAGCCGCAGCTGCAACTGGTGCACCAGGACCTGGACCTGGACGACCTGGGGCTGGTCGGCGCGGCCGTGCGCCAGGGGGCGGACAGCGGCTGGCTGCTGCGTGCGGGGGTGCGCGTCAAGGGTGAGATCGCCACCGGCGCGGGGGCCGTGCAGCCGTATGCGCGGATCAACATGTACCGGCGCTCCAGCGGCACCGACGTGACGCGCTACGCCACCGCGGCGGCGGTCACCGACATCGCCACGCGCACGGGCGGCACGAGCTGGGAACTGGCCGGCGGGGCCACCTGGCAGTTGACGCCGGCGCTGAGCGTGTACGGGGAACTGGGCCGGCTGTGGGCCGGCGGGGGCGGCAACCGCACCAAGAGCGGCCTCAACGGCAGCCTGGGGGTGAAGGTCAGCTGGTAGGCAGGCGGGAGGCGCTCACGCCTCCCGGCCGGCGTCGCGCAGTGGCGCTCAGTCGTCCGCCACGCCGGCGAACTCGTCCTCGTGCATCCAGGCGGCGTGCTTGGGCGCGCGCCTGGTCCGGCTCCATTCCTCCAGCATGTCCCACTTCACCTCGTCCAGGCGCTTCTGCATCTCGGGCGTGGCGGTGTCGCAGACCAGTTCGAGCCGGTGGCCGTTGCAGTCGTGGAAATAGATGGACTTGAAGATCGTGTGCTCGGTGATGCCCACCACCTCGACGCCCTTGGCCTGCAGCCGGGCCTGGGCGTCCTTCAGCGCCTCGAGGCTGTCGACCTTGAAGGCGATGTGCTGAACCCAGGCCGGGGTGTTCCCGTCGCGGCCCATCGCCGGCGCGTTGGGCAGCTCGAAGAAGGCCAGGATGTTGCCGTTGCCGGCGTCCAGGAACAGGTGCATGTACGGGTCCGGCGCATGCGTGCTGGGCACCCTGTCCTCGGCGATGGCGAGCACGAAGTCCATGCCCAGGTGGTCCCGGTACCACTCGACGGTCTGCTTGGCGTCGTTGCAGCGGTAGGCGACGTGGTGGATGCGCTGGATGTTCACGCGGGGCTCCATGCTCGTGGGGGAACCGCCATTGGACGGCCGGGGTGGGGCGGCGGATTTGATCTGCCGCAAAAGCAGGCGCGATCGGCCGCGCCGCCTCAACCCAGGCGCAGCGGCAGGGCCGAGGCCGTGCACACCAGCAGGAAGGGCAGGCTGATGCGGTGGAACTCGGCCAGCCCGTGCGGCACGCGCGCCAGGCGCAGCGCGATCAGGTTGGCCAGCGAGCCCAGCACGAAGCCGAAGCCGCCCACGCTCACGCCCGCGGCCAGCGCCGGCAGGTCGCGCACGGCGCCGTCCAGCAGGATGGCGGCCGGCACGTTGCTGATCACCTGCGACGCGAGGATCGCCGCCAGGTAGGCTCGCCAGCCCTCGCCGATGGGCGCGGCGCGCAGCATCTCGGCAACCCAGGGCAGCGCGGCGAGCTGGCGCAGGTCGACGAACATCAGCGCGATGATCGCCAGCAGCGCCCAGTCGATGCCCAGCAGCACGCGCGGGCGCACCAGCGCGAACACGGCGGCCACGCCGATCAGCCCCGGCAGCAGCCAGTGGCGGTCCAGCGCGACCACGAAGCCCACGAACAGCAGCGCCGACACCGCCAGCAGGCGCGGCTGCACCGCGCCGTGGTCCTGCGGCTCGCGCAGGGCGATCGGCTGGCGCGGCACCAGCAGCCACACGGCGACGGCCAGCCAGAACAGCATCACCGCCACCGTGGGCGCCATCATCGCCACGAAGCCGGCAAAACTCTCGCCGCTGCGGTGCCACAGGTACAGGTTCTGCGGGTTGCCGATGGGCGTGAGCGCGGAGCCGGCGTTGACCGCCAGCGCCTGCAGCGCCACCAGCCGCGCCAGCGGCAGGTGCGCCTGCGTGGCCAGCACGCGCGTGAGCGGCACCAGCAGGAACAGGCTCACGTCGTTGGTCACCAGCGCCGCCAGCAGGGCTGCGCCGCCGGCGAGGCCGAAGGCCAGCACGCGCTCGTCGGTCACCCGCACCAGCAGGCGCTGCGCCAGGCGCTGGAGCATGCCGCTGGCCTCCACGCCCTGGGTGATGAGCAGCAGGCCGGCCAGCGCGCCCACCGTCTGCCAGTCCACCAGCGCGATCAGCTCCCGCGGCGGGCGCGGGCGCAGCAGCGCGAACAGCACGGCGATGCCCAGCAGCAGCCACAGCAGGCCGTGGCCGGCGGGCGGGTGGCCGGCGCCGGAAGGGGCGGCGCGCGCGGCGCCCGGCGGCGTCACCAGGCCTCGCGCAGCTCGCGCTTGAGCACCTTGCCGATCGCGCTGCGCGGCAGCTCGCCGATGCGGCGCAGGCCGGCCAGGCGCTGCGTCTTGCCGAGCTGGGCGTTGGCCCACTGCAGCAGCTCGTCCTCGCCGGCGGCCGCGTCCGGGCGCAGCACGACGAAGCCCACCGGCGTCTCTCCCCACTGCGCCGAGGCAATGCCGACCACGGCGGCATCCGCCACGTCGGGGTGCCGGCGCAGCACCGCCTCCAGGTCGCTCGGGTAGATGTTGAAGCCGCCGCTGATGATCATGTCCTTCTTGCGGTCGAACAGGACCAGGAAGCCGTCGGCGTCGAAGCGGCCGATGTCGCCGGTGCGGATGAAGCGCTTGCCGTCGGGCGCGAACCACTCGGCCTCGCGCGTCTTCTCGGGCTGCTTGTGGTAGCCGGTCATCATGCCGCCGGAGTGGCCCACCACCTCGCCGGCCTCGCCGGGCGCCACCTCGCGGCCGGCCTCGTCGATCAGGCGGATGTCGCTGCCCGGCGCCGGGCGGCCCACGGTGTGCAGCTTGTCGGGGTGCAGGTGCGCTTCCAGCATGACGGTGCCGCCGCCCTCGGTCATGCCGTAGGTGTCGATCAGCCCGCCCGGCCAGCGCCGCAGCACGTCGGCCTTGAGGGGCGCCGGCAGCGGCGCGCTGGTGCAGAACTTCATGTGAAAGCTGCCCAGGTCGAAGCGGTCGAACGCGGGATGCGCCATCAGCCGCTGGTACTGCACCGGCACCAGCATGGTGTGCGTGGCGCGCAGCTGCTGCGCCAGCTCGAGGTAGCGGCCGGCGTCGAACTTCGGCATCAGCCGCACGAAGCCGCCGTAGGCCAGCGTCGGGAAGAACAGCACCAGCGTGGTGTTCGAGTACAGCGGCGTGGACAGCAGCGTGACGGTGTGCGGCCCGAAGCCGTAGGGCCGGTAGCGCTTGACGTGCGCCCAGCGCATGGCGTGGCTCTGCACGATGCCCTTGGGCTCGCCGGTGGTGCCGGAGGAATAGATGATGTTGAAGGCCCAGCCGGGCTGCGTGTCCACCGGCGCGGGGTGGGCGCCCTCGGGGGCGAGCCAGCTCGCCAGCGGCGTGGCGCCGGGCACCTCGCCCTCGAGCGCCACGCGCGGCAGCCCCTCGGCCGCCCCGGGGCCCAGCGCCTGCGCGCCGGCCGCATCGAGGAACAGCAGGCGCGCATCGGCGTCCCGGATCATCCGCGCCAGGCTGTCGGCGGCGCTGCCCGGCGCCAGCGGCGCCACCGCCACGCCGGCGCGCAGGGCGCCGAGGAAGACGGCGGCGTAGTCCGCCGAGGCGTTGGCGCAGACCGCGAAGGCGTCGCCGGGCGCGAGCCCCTCGCGCTGCAGCGCGGCCGCCACGCGGTCCATGCGCGCGTCGAGCGCGGCGTAGTCCAGCGTGGCGCGGTCGTCGGCCAGGGCGGGGCGCGCCGGCGCGTCGATCGCATGCTGGCGGATGAAGTCGGCGACGGCGCCGAAGTCGCGCGCGAAGGCGGCGTCCAGGGGATTCATGAGGCGGTCTTCCAGCGGGCAGGGCGGCAGCATAGCCGGGGCCGTGCCCGGGCGAACCCGCCGCGCTGCGCCGATAATCCCGCGTTTTCCGGCCGCCCTGCCGCCGGGCCTGTCGCAGCACGTCATGAATCCCACCTACCAACCGGGCGAGGTCGAAGCCGCCGCCCAGGCCGACTGGGCCGCCACCGACGCCTACCGCGTGACCGAAGACGCAGGCAGGAAGAAGTACTACGCCTGCTCCATGCTGCCCTACCCCAGCGGCAAGCTGCACATGGGGCACGTGCGCAACTACACCATCAACGACATGCTCACGCGCTACCTGCGCATGAGCGGCTTCAACGTGCTCATGCCGATGGGCTGGGACGCCTTCGGCCTGCCGGCCGAGAACGCGGCGCTGAAGAACGGCGTGCCCCCGGCGAAGTGGACCTACGAGAACATCGCCTACATGAAGGGCCAGCTCCAGGCCATGGGCCTGGCCATCGACTGGAGCCGCGAGGTCGCCACCTGCGACCCCGCGTACTACAAGTGGAACCAGTGGCTGTTCCTCAAGATGCTGGAAAAGGGCATCGCCTACCGCAAGACCCAGGTGGTGAACTGGGACCCGGTGGACCAGACCGTGCTGGCCAACGAGCAGGTGGTGGACGGCAAGGGCTGGCGCACCGGCGCGCCGGTGGAAAAGCGCGAGATCCCCGGCTACTACCTGAAGATCACCGACTACGCCGAGGAACTGCTGGAGCACACCCGGCACAAGCTGCCGGGCTGGCCCGAGCGCGTGCGGCTGATGCAGGAGAACTGGATCGGCAAGAGCGAGGGCGTGCGCTTCGCCTTCACGCACGACATCCGCGGCGCGGACGGCGCACTGATCGGCGACGGCCGCATGTACGTCTTCACCACCCGCGCCGACACCATCATGGGCGTGACCTTCTGCGCCGTGGCGCCGGAGCACCCGCTGGCCGCGCACGCCGCGCTGAGCGACCCGGCGGTCGCCGCCTTCGTCGCCGAGTGCAAGGCCGGCGGCGTGACCGAGGCCGAGCTGGCGCTGCAGGAGAAGAAGGGCGTGCCCACCGGCCTGGTGGTGACGCACCCCCTCACTGACGAGCCGGTGCCGGTGTGGGTCGGCAACTACGTGCTGATGAGCTACGGCGACGGCGCCGTGATGGGCGTGCCGGCGCACGACGAGCGCGACTTCGCCTTCGCCAACAAGTACGGCATCCCGATCCAGCAGGTGGTGCTGGTCGACGGCGAACCGCACTTCGACTACCAGACCTGGCAGGACTGGTACGCCGACAAGGAGCGCGGCGTGACCATCAATTCCGACAACTTCAGCGGCATGGCCTACCAGGAGGCGGTCGACGCCGTCGCCCATGCGCTGGAGGCCAAGGGCCTGGGCGCCAAGAAGACCACCTGGCGCCTGCGCGACTGGGGCATCAGCCGCCAGCGCTACTGGGGCACGCCCATCCCGATCATCCACTGCGAGGAGCACGGCGCCGTGCCGGTGCCCGAGCAGGACCTGCCGGTGGTGCTGCCCACCGACTGCGTGCCCGACGGCAGCGGCAACCCGCTGAACAAGCGCGAGGACTTCCTGGCCTGCACCTGCCCGGTGTGCGGCCGGCCGGCGCGCCGCGAGACGGACACGATGGACACCTTCGTGGACAGCTCGTGGTACTTCATGCGCTACTGCGACCCGAAGCTCGACACCGCGATGGTCGGCGAGGGCGCGCAGTACTGGATGCCGATGGACCAGTACATCGGCGGCATCGAGCACGCCATCCTGCACCTGCTGTACGCGCGCTTCTGGACCAAGGTGATGCGCGACCTGGGCCTGGTGAAGGTGGACGAACCCTTCACCCGCCTGCTGACCCAGGGCATGGTGCTCAACCACATCTGGTTCCACCGCGACGAGAAGGGCGGCAAGCACTACCACCCGCCGCAGGAGGTCACGCCGGTGCTCGACGCGCAGGGCCGCATCACCGGCGGCACCGCCGCCGACGGCACGCCGGTGGAGTACGGCGGCATCGGCAAGATGGGCAAGAGCGAGCGCAACGGCGTCGACCCGCAGGAGCTAATCGACAAGTACGGCGCCGACACCGCGCGCCTGTACACCATGTTCACCGCGCCGCCCGAGGCCACGCTGGAGTGGAACGACGCCGCGGTGGAGGGCAGCTACCGCTTCCTGCGGCGGGTGTGGAACTTCGGCGCCGCACTCCAGGGCGCGGCGGCCCAGGCGGCCGAACCCGGCGCCCAGGCCAAGGCGCTGCGCCGCGAGGTGCACACCGTGCTGCGCCAGGTCGACTACGACTACCAGCGCATGCAGTACAACACCGTCGTCTCCGGCGCGATGAAGCTGCTGAACGCGCTGGAGGGCTTCAAGGCCAAGGACGAACCGGGCGCGGCGGCGGCGCTGCGCGAGGGCTTCGGCATCCTGCTGCGGGTGCTCTACCCCGTCACGCCGCACCTGACGCACCAGCTCTGGCAGGGCCTGGGCTATGCGGCGGAGCTGGGCACGCTGCTCGACGCGCCCTGGCCGCAGGTCGACCCGGCCGCGCTGGAACAGGACGAGGTGGAACTGATGCTGCAGATCAACGGCAAGCTGCGCGGCGCGCTGCGCGTGCCGGCCGGCGCCGAGAAGGCGGAGATCGAGAAGCTGGCCGTGGCCAGCGAGCCCTTCGCCAAGTTCGCCGAGGGGCAGGCGGTCAAGCGCGTCATCGTCGTGCCGGGCCGGCTGGTCAACGTGGTGGTGGGGTGAGGCCGATGGCTGCCGCTGCTGCTGCTCGTGCGTCCCGTGCCGTCTCGCGCCGCGCGCTGCTGGCCGGCGCCGTGCCGGCACTGCTGCTGGCCGGCTGCGGCTTCCAGCTGCGGCGCGCGCCGGACTACCCCTTCAAGAGCATCGCCGTCACCGGCCCCGAGCCGCTGGCCGCGCTGGTGCGCCGCGAGCTCAAGGGCATGGGCAACCTCACGGTGCTGGATGCCAAGGCGCCGACCCAGGACGCCGAAGTGGTGTGCGAACTGCTCGACCAGTCGCGCAGCAGCGGCATCGCCGCCAGCACTTCCGGCGGCACCATCCGCGAGCTGACGCTCGGGCTGACGGTGCGCTTCCGGCTGCGCACGAGCAGCGGCGGCAAGGAGCTGATCCCGGCCACCTCCGTCTCGCAGTCGCGCGACATCAGCTACAACGAGACCTCGGCGCTCGCCAAGGAGAACGAGCAGGAACTGCTCTACCGCGACATGACGGCCGACCTGGCGCAGCAGGTCGTGCGGCGCCTCGGCTTCGTGAAAACGCTCTGAGCGGCGCGTCCCGTGCAGCTGCCGCTCGCCCAGCTCGACGCGCACCTGGCCAAGGGCCTGCGCCCGCTGTACACGCTGCACGGCGACGAGGCGCTGCTGGCGCAGGAGGCGGCCGACGCCATCCGCGCCGCGGCCCGCGCCGCCGGCCACACCGAGCGCAGCAGCCACACCGTGGCCGGCGCGCACTTCGACTGGAGCGCGGTGCTGGCGGCCGGCGGCTCGATGAGCCTGTTCGCCGACAAGCAGATCGTCGAGATCCGCATCCCCTCCGGCAAGCCCGGCAAGGACGGCAGCGCTGCGCTGCAGCAGATCGCCGAGGGGGCGCAGGGCAACGAGGGCACCCTCACCCTGGTGCACCTGCCGCGTCTGGACCGCCAGACCCGGAGCGGCGCCTGGTTCGCCGCGCTGGAGAACCACGGCGTCGCGGTGCAGATCGACAACATCGAGCGCGGGCAGCTGCCGCAGTGGATCGCGCAGCGCCTGGCGCGCCAGGGCCAGCGCGTGCGGCCGGGCGAGGAGGGGCAGCGCACGCTGCAGTTCTTCGCCGACCGGGTCGAGGGCAACCTGCTGGCCGCGCACCAGGAGATCCAGAAGCTGGCGCTGCTGCACCCCGAGGGCGAGCTGAGCTGGGAGCAGGTCGAGGCGGCCGTCAACAACGTGGCCCGCTACGACGTGTTCAAGCTCTCCGAGGCCGTGCTGGCCGGCAACGCGCCGCGCGCCTCGCGCATGCTGGCCGGCCTGCAGGCCGAGGGCGAGGCCGAGGTGCTGGTGCACTACACGCTGGCCGAGGACATCCGCGCCCTCAAGCGCGTGCGCGACGCCATGGACGCCGGCCGCCCGCTGCCCGTGGCCCTGCGCGAGAACCGCGTGTGGGGCCCGCGCGAGCGCGCCTTCGAGCGCGTGCTGCCGCGCCTGGACGGCCGCGCCCTGGCCCGCCTGCTGCGCGCCGCCCACCTGGTGGACGGCATCGTCAAGGGCCTGAAGCAGCCCGACTGGCCGGCCGACGGCTGGCTGGCGCTCCAGCGCCTCGCGCTGATGCTCTGCCGCGCCTGCGGCTGAGGCCCGGCCCGAGCGCCGGCGCCGCCGCGGTGGGAGAATCGCGGCCATGAACGTCTTCAACGTCGCCGAACACATGCAGGCCCTGGGCCTGCAGGCCAAGACGGCTTCCGCGCAGATGGCGCGGGCGGACGCTGCCACCAAGAACGTCGCGCTCAAGGCCCTGGCCCGGCGCCTGCGCGAGGCCGGCCCGGCGCTGGCCGAGGCGAACGCGCAGGACCTGGCCCGTGCCGAGGCCGCCGGCCTGCCGGCGCCGATGCAGGACCGGCTCAGGCTCACGCCCAAGGTGATCGAGACCGTGGCGCTGGGCTGCGAGCAACTGGCCGCCATGCCCGACGTGATCGGCGAGATCATCGGCATGAAGCAGCAGGAAAGCGGCATCCGCGTCGGCCAGATGCGCGTGCCCATCGGCGTCTTCGGCATGATCTACGAGAGCCGGCCCAACGTGACCATCGAGGCCGCCAGCCTGGCCATCAAGAGCGGCAACGCCGCCATCCTGCGCGGCGGCTCGGAGGCGATCGACTCCAACAAGGCGCTGGCCGCCCTGGTGCGCGCCGCGCTGGCCGAGGCCGGCCTGCCGGAGGACGCGGTGCAACTGGTGCAGACCACCGACCGCGAGGCCGTCGGCCACCTCATCGCCATGCCGCAGTTCGTGGACGTGATCATCCCGCGCGGCGGCAAGGGCCTGATCGAGCGCATCAGCCGCGACGCCAAGGTGCCCGTCATCAAGCACCTGGACGGCAACTGCCACGTCTACGTGGACGACACGGCCGATCTGGACATGGCCGTGACGGTGGTGGACAACGCCAAGACGCAGAAGTACAGCCCCTGCAACGCGGCCGAGGGGCTGCTGGTGGCGCGCGCCGTCGCCGCGCAGTTCCTGCCGCGCATCGGCGCCGTCTTCGCCGCCAAGGGCGTCGAGATGCGCTGCGACGCCGAGGCCGCGGCGCTGCTGCAGGGCCTGGCCGGCCACCCGAAGGTGGTGCCCGCCACCGAGCAGGACTGGTCCGAGGAGTACCTGGCGCCGATCATCAGCATCAAGGTGGTGGCCGGCCTCGACGAGGCGATCGATCACATCAACCGCTATTCCAGCCACCACACCGACGCCATCCTCACGCGCGACCACGTGAACGCCCAGCGCTTCCTGCGCGAGGTGGACTCGGCCAGCGTGATGGTCAACGCCAGCACCCGCTTCGCCGACGGTTTCGAGTACGGGCTGGGCGCCGAGATCGGCATCAGCACCGACAAGTTCCACGCCCGCGGGCCGGTGGGCATCGAGGGGCTCACCTCGCTCAAGTACATCGTGCTCGGCCAGGGCGAAGTGCGCGGCTGACGAATCGCATCGCGGCGCCGCGGCAGGCGAGGGGAGGAGACGCGCGTGAAGATCATCATCCTGGGCGCCGGACGCATCGGCGAGAGCGTGGCGGGCACGCTGGTGTCCGAGCAGAACGACATCACCGTCATCGACACCGACGCGGCGCGCCTGCGCGACCTGGAAAGCCGCTTCGAGCTGCGCGGCGTGGCCGGCAACGGCATCGAGCCCGAACTGCTGGAGGAGGCCGGCGCGCGCGATGCCGACATGCTCATCGCCTGCGCCGCGCAGGACGAGACCAACCTGGTCGCCTGCAAGGTGGCCGAGCAGATGTTCAACATCCCGACGCGCATCGCGCGGGTGCGCTCGGAGGCCTTCCGCGGCGAATCGCCGCTGCTCGGGCGCGAGGGCTTCGCGGTCGACCGCGTGATCTGCCCGGAGGACTCGCTCACGCGCTACATCGCGCGGCTGATCGACTACCCCGAGGCGCTGCAGGTCTACGAGTTCGCGGGCGGCCGGGCCAGCCTGGTGTCGGTGCGCGCGGTGGCGGGCGCGCCGCTGGTGGGCTGCCGGGTGGACGAGATCGGCGCCTACGCCGCCGGCGAGGCGGTGCGGGTGGTGGCGCTGTACCGCCGGCGCGAGGACGGCCCCGACCGCTTCATCCCCGCCGCCGAGGGCACGCACGTGGTGCCGGGCGACGAGGTCTTCGTGCTGGCCGCGCGGCAGAACCTGCGCGCGGCGCTCGCCGCGCTGCACCGGCGCGACCCGCAGACGCCGCGCACCGTGCAGCGCGTGGCGATCGCCGGCGGCGGCCGCGTCGGCATGCGCCTGGCGCAGCAGCTCGTGCAGGACTTCCCGGCGCTGCAGCTCAAGCTCATCGAGCGCAGCGCCGAGCGCTGCCAGATGCTGGCCGCTCGGCTGCCGTCGTCGGTGATGGTGCTGCAGGGCGACGCCACCGACGAGGACCTGATGGACGACGAGAGCGTCGGCGAGTCCGACTTCTTCCTCTCGCTCACCAACGACGACGAGGACAACATCATGTCCGCACTGCTGGCCAAGCGCATGGGGGCGCGGCGCGTGCTGGCCCTCATCAACCGGCGCAGCTATGCCGACCTGATCCACGGCACGCAGATCGACATCGCGCTGACGCCCTCGCAGACGCTGCTGGGCGAGCTGCTGGCCTTCGTGCGGCGCGGCGACGTGCAGGTGGTGCACAGCCTGCGCCGCGGCGTGGCCGAGGCGATGGAGATCGTGGCGCGCGGCGACGAGCGCACCTCGCGCGTGGTCGGCCGCGCGATCAAGGACATCAAGCTGCCGCGCGATGCCCACTTCGGCCTGGTGCTGCGCGGCCTGCCCGACCCCGACGCGCCGCTGCCGGCCGAGGAAGGTGAGGGCTCCTCGCCCGCGGCCGAGGCCGCCGAGCCCGAGGTGATCGTGCCGCAGCCCGGCACCGTGATCCGCAGCGGCGACCACGTGATCATCTTCATGCCGCGCAAGCGGCTGGTGCGCGAAGTCGAAAAGCTGTTCCGCGTCAGCGCCACCTTCTTCTGAGTCCGGGCCGCGCCGATGTACGACCTCCTGCCCGCGCTGCGCCTGCTGGGTGCGCTGACCACGATGTTCTCCTTCGCCTTCCTGCTGCCCGCCGTGGTGTCGTGGGTGCAGGGCGACGGGCTGCTCGGCTTCTGGCTGGCGGCCGCCGGCGCCAGCTTCGGCGGCGGCGCGTGGATGTGGGCCGGACTGAACGGCTACCGGGGCGAGCTGCGCGCGCGGCACGGGGTGATCCTGGTGTCGGCCACCTGGCTGCTGCTGCCGCTGATCGCCTGCGTGCCGCTGATGGCCGTGTGCCATGCCGTCGGGCGCGAGCTGGATTTCTCCTATGCCTACTTCGAGGCCGTCTCGGGCCTGACCACCTCGGGCGCCACCGTGCTCACCGGGCTGGATTCGCTGCCGCTGTCGATCAACGTGTGGCGCACCTTCCTGCAGTGGATCGGCGGCATGGGCATCCTGGTGCTGGCGGTGGCGGTGCTGCCCATGTTCGGCATGGGCGGCAGCCAGATGTTCCGCGCCGAGGTGGCCGGCCCGATCAAGGACAACCGCCTGACGCCGCGCATCGCGCAGACCGCCAAGGGGCTGTGGGGCATCTACGTCGGGCTGTCGGCGGCCTGCTTCCTGGCCTACTGGGCCGCGGGCATGCCGGCCATGGACGCGCTGATGCACATGTTCGCCACCGTCAGCCTGGGTGGGCTGTCCTCGCACGACGCCAGCTTCGCCTACTTCGACTCGCCGCTGATGGAAGGCATCGCCATGGTCTTCATGCTGGTGGGCAGCGGCAGCTTCGCGCTGTACTTCATCGCGCTGCGCAAGCGCAGCCTGCGCGTGTGCCTGCGCGACATCGAGTGGCGCGCCACGCTGCTGGCGCTGCTGGGCGGCGGGCTGATCGTGTCGCTGGTGCTGATGGTCCAGGGGCACTACGACTGGCCGCAGGCGCTGCGCCACGGCTTCTTCAACGCCATCTCCATCGGCAGCACCACCGGCTTCGCCTCGACGAACTTCCTTGCCTGGCCGGCCTTCGCGCCGCTGTTCATGCTGCTGCTCTCGGGCGTGGCCACCAGCGCTGGCTCGGCCGGCTGCGGCATCAAGATGGTGCGGGTGCTGATCCTGCTCAAGCAGGCCCGGCGCGAGATGACGCGCCTGGCCCACCCGCGCGCCGTGCAGCCGGTGACGTTGGGCGCCACCGTGGTCGAGCACCGCGACATCTTCGCCGTGCTGGCCTTCATGCTGGTGTACGGCGGCACCGTGATCGTGCTGGGCATGGTGATGGTGCTGTCGGGGCTGGACCCCGTCACCGCCTTCAGCGCCGTGATCGCCAGCGTCAACTGCATGGGGCCGGGGCTGGGCGAGGTGGGGCCGGCGTCGCATTTCGGCGTGCTGGGCCACTTCCAGGTCTGGGTCTGCTCGATCGCGATGGTGCTCGGGCGGCTGGAGATGCTCAGCCTGATCGCGCTCCTGGCCCCTTCCTTCTGGCGCCACTGAAAACGGCCCCTCGGCCAACCGCTTCGCGCCTGTCCGATCCCCCGAGGGGATGCTTTTTCATCCTGAGGCGGCCTGACGCCGAAAAACGGCGCCGGCCGACTCTTGCGGGGCAGGGAGCCCGCCCCCATTTCCTACAATCTCGCTCGGTTTTCTTTCGCCCCCACCCCTGCAAGGCCACCGCATGGTCCCCCACCTGGTCACCGCCCTGACGGGCCCCATCAACGAACTGGAGCAGCGCATCATCGATGGCATGCCTGCCATCGAGCGCTGGTTCCGGCTCGAGTGGATGGAGCACACGCCGCCCTTCTATACGTCGGTGGACGTGCGCAACGCCGGCTTCAAGCTGGCGCCGGTGGACACCAACTTCTTCCCGCGCGGCTGGAACAACCTGACGCCGCAGATGCTGCCGCTGGCGGTGCAGGCGGCGCAGGCCGCCATCGAGAAGATCTGCCCCGAGGCGCGCAACCTGCTCATCGTCCCCGAGGCGCGCTTTTCCTCCAGCACCTACCTCGCCAACGTGGCGCAACTGGCGCGCATCTTCCGCATGGCGGGATTGAACGTGAAGATCGGCTCCATCGACCCGGCGATCAAGTCGCCGAAGAAGGTGGAACTGCCCGGCGGCGACATCGTCTGCCTGGAGCCGCTGGTGCGCGGCCGCCGGCGCCTGGGGCTGAAGAACTTCGACCCCTGCACCATCCTGCTGAACACCGACCTGGCCGCCGGCACCCCCGGCATCCTGGAGGACCTGCACGAGCAGTACCTGCTGCCGCCGCTGCATGCCGGCTGGTCGGTGCGGCGCAAGAGCAACCACTTCCACAGCTACGAGGAAGTGTCCAAGCGCTTCGGCAAGCTGCTGGGCATCGACCCGTGGCTGATCCAGCCGATCTGGGGCAAGGTCGAGGAGGTGGACTTCGCCCGCGCCGAGAACACCGACGCGCTGGCCGCGCAGGTCGACGCGGTGATCGCCAAGGTGCGCCGGAAGTACAAGGAATACGGCATCAACGAGAAGCCCTTCGCCATCGTCAAGGCCGACAACGGCGCCTCGGGCCTGACCATCAGCACCGTGCACGACGGCCGCGAGGTGGAGGCGCTGGTTGCCCGCGCCAGGCAGAAGAAGGCCACCGACAAGGCCACCGAGGGCCTGCGCGTGGGCGCCACCGACGTGGTGGTGCAGGAAGGCGTGCTCACCCACGAGCGCGTGCACGACGGCGTGGCCGAGCCGGTGGTCTACATGATGGACCGCTACGTGGTCGGCGGCTTCTACCGCGTGCACCCGGACCGCGGCAGTGACGAGAACCTGGCCCTGCCCGGCGCCAGCTTCGTGCCGCTGGCCTTTTCCGAGAGCGCGCAGCTGCCGCAGCCGGGCGCCAAGCTCGGCGCCAGCGCACCCAATCGTTTCTACATGTACGGCGTGATCGGGCGCCTGGCGATGGTCGCCGCCGCCTATGAGCTGGAAGCGACCAACCCCGAGGCCGAGGTCTACGAGTAAGCGCGGCGCCAGCCGCACGGAAGCCTTCCTGTCAAGCCTTGCGGCGCCTTTGATGCGTCGCACAATGGCGGCCCCCATCCGTCATTCGGCCTCGTGTCCGCTCCCAAGCAATCCCTGCCGGCCCTGATCCTGGGCGCCATCGGCATCGTCTACGGCGACATCGGCACCAGCGTGCTGTACGCCATCAAGGAGGTGTTCGGCCACGGACACGTGCCGTTCACCATCGAGAACGTCTACGGCATCCTCTCGATGATCTTCTGGACGATGACCACCATCGTCTCGATCAAGTACGTGGTGCTGGTGCTGCGCGCCGACAACGAGGGCGAGGGCGGGCTGGTGGCCATGCTGGCGCTGGCCTCGCGCGCCGTCGCCGGCCGGCCGCGGCTGCGCGGCCCGCTGCTGGCGGTGGGCATCTTCGGCACCTCGCTCTTCTACGGCGATGGCGTCATCACGCCGGCCATCTCGGTGCTCTCGGCCGTCGAGGGGCTGGAGGTGGTGTCGCCGGCGCTGCACCACTACGTCATCCCGCTGACGCTGGCCGTGCTGCTCGCCCTGTTCGCGGTGCAGAAGCGGGGCACCGCCGGCATCGGGCGCTTCTTCGGGCCCATCACGCTCACCTGGTTCATCGTGCTGGCGGTGCTGGGCGTGTCGCAGATCGTCGGCCACCCGGAGATCCTCAAGGCCGTCAGCCCGCACTACATGCTGCGCTTCGTGTGGGACAACCCGGGCACCAGCTTCGTCATCCTGGGCGCGGTGGTGCTGTGCGTCACCGGGGCCGAGGCCCTGTATGCCGACCTCGGCCACTTCGGCAAGCGGCCCATCCGCGTGGCCTGGTTCGCCGTGGCCATGCCCTGCCTGGTGCTGAACTACTTCGGCCAGGGCGCGCTGCTGCTGGGCCACCCGGAGGCGGTGAAGAACCCCTTCTATTTCATGGCGCCCGGCTGGGCCCTGATGCCGCTGGTGCTGCTGGCGACGGCCGCCACCGTCATCGCCTCGCAGGCCATGCTCACCGGCGCCTTCAGCGTCACGCGGCAGGTCATCCAGCTGGGCTACCTGCCGCGGCTTCGCATCGAGCACACCAGCGTGCACGCGGTCGGGCAGATCTACATCCCCTTCGTCAACTGGAGCCTGTTCGTCGCCATCGTGCTGGCGGTGGTGATGTTCCGCAACTCGAGCAACCTGGCCTCGGCCTACGGCATCGCGGTGACGGCCGACATGCTCATCACCACCGTGCTCACCTTCTTCGTGATCCGCTTCGCGTGGAAGCTGCCGCTCGCGCTGTGCATCGCCTCGACCTCGGTGTTCTTCCTCATCGACCTGGCCTTCTTCGCCTCCAACATGCTCAAGCTGCCGCAGGGCGGCTGGTTCACCGTGATGATCGGCCTGATGGTCTTCACGCTGATGACGACGTGGAAGGAAGGCCGCCGCCTGATGGGCGAGGCCCAGCGCGCGGAGGCGCTGGACCTGCGCAGCTTCCTCGACGCCGTGTTCGTCAGCCCGCCCGCGCGGGTGCAGGGCACGGCCGTGTTCCTGACCGCCGAGCCCGGCCTGGTGCCCAACGCGCTGCTGCACAACCTCAAGCACAACAAGGTGCTGCACGAGCAGAACCTGTTCGTCACCGTGCGCAACCACGAGCTGCCATGGATCCCGATGGACCGGCGCGTCGAGATCGAGCCGCTGGGCCGCCACTGCTGGCAGCTCGTCGTGCACTACGGCTTCAAGAACGACGTCGACCTGCCGGCCGCGCTGGAGCACGCGCGCCTGCGCGGCTGCCAGCTCGACCGCATGACGACCAGCTACTTCCTCTCGCGCGACGTCGTCATCCCCACCCTGGGCAGCGGCATGGCGCACTGGCGCGAGAAGCTGTTCGCCCAGATGCACCACAACGCCAGCGGCGCGGCGGCCTTCCTCGGCCTGCCCAACAACGCGGTGGTGGAGCTGGGGTCCAAGCTGGAGAT
>NZ_JBIQNC010000107.1:0-17195 GCF_044462705.1 Xenophilus sp. | reverse complement strand
TAGGCTGCCGCGCACCGATGCCTCCCGTCCTGTTGATCGCCGGCAGCCCCTCGGCGCCCTCGCGCTCCACCGCGCTGCTCGATGAGGTGGCCGCCCGCCTGGCGCGGCGCGACATCGAGACGCTGCCGCTGGCGGTGCGCGAGCTGCCTGCGGGCGCGCTGCTGGCGGCCGACGTCTCGCAGCCCGCCATCTCGCGGGCCGTGGACGCGCTGGCCGCCGCGCCGGCGGTGGTGGTCGCCACGCCGGTCTACAAGGCGGCCTACAGCGGGCTGCTCAAGGCCTTCCTCGACCTGCTGCCGCACGGCGCGCTCAAGGGCAAGGCGGTGCTGCCGCTGGCCACCGGCGGCAGCCCGCACCACATGCTGGCGCTGGACTATGCGCTGCGCCCGGTGCTGCAGTCGCTGGGGGCGCGGCACATCCTGCCCGGCGTCTATGCCAGCGACGCGCAGGTGGCGCTGACGCCCGAGGGCGCGTACCAGCTGCAGGCCGAACTGGCCGGCCGCCTGGCCGACGCGGTGCAGGCGCTGGCCGCCGAAGGCCTGCTGCAGCACCCGCGAATGCCGGCCGGGCCCGGCTTCGCGCCGGTGCCCTTCGCCAGCGTGCGATGTAGCGTCTGACGACGCCGGCCCCTGCGCCGTCTCCTTCGCCTTCCTCCTCCTTCGCGCGACGCGGCCGCCACCGGCGGCATGGGTTGCCGCGCGCCCTCGATCCGACTTTGCAGACACACACGCCATGAACGACCTGCCTCCGCTCCTGACCGACGCCTTCCCCTCGGCCCGCCCGCGCACCCGCTGGCAGACGCTGCTGGACGTGGCCATCGGCATCCTCGTGGTGACGGCCATCGCGCTCGTCACCTCCTTCCTGGCCGCGGCGCCGGCGCATGCGCAGCAGGCCGCGCCGGAGCTGCGCATCGGCTACCAGAAGTCCGCGAGCCTGTTCGTGCTGCAGAAGGCGCAGGGCACGCTGGAGAAGAAGCTGGCGCCGCTGGGCACCCGCGTGAAGTGGGTCGAGTTCCCGGCCGGTCCGCAGTTGCTGGAAGGGCTGAACGTGGGCGCCGTGGACGTGGGCTACGTCGGCGAGGCGCCGCCCATCTTCGCCCAGGCGGCCGGCGCGAAGTTCGTCTACATCGGCTACGACCCGGCGGCGCCGCGCGCCGAGGCCATCCTCGTGCCCAAGGACTCGCCCATCCGTTCGGTGGCCGAACTCAAGGGCCGCAAGGTCGCGCTCAACAAGGGCAGCAACGTGCACTACCTGCTGGTGCGCCAACTGGAGAAGCACGGCCTGAAGTTCGGCGACATCCAGCCCGTGTACCTGGCGCCGGCCGATGGCCGCGCCGCCTTCGAGAGCCGGGCGGTGGACGCGTGGGTGATCTGGGACCCGTTCCAGGCGGCCGCCGAGAAGAGCATCGGCGCGCGCGTGCTGGCGGATGGAACGGCCGCGCCGGGCACGCCCGACGTGGTGAACAACTACCAGTTCTACCTGGCCGAGCGCGGCTATGCGCAGAAGCACCCGAAGGTGATCCAGGCGCTGTTCGAGGACTCGGTGGAGCAGGGCATCTGGCTCAAGAAGAACATCGCCCAGGCCGCGGCCATCATCGCGCCGCTGCAGGGCCTGCCGACGGAGGTGGTGGAACTGGCGCTGCGCCGCTACGAGTTCAACGTCAAGCCGATCACCGGCGAAGTGGCGGCCGGCCAGCAGCGCATTGCCGACACCTTCCATGAACTCAGGCTGATCCCCAGGCCCATCAAGGTCAGCGACGCCGTGCTGGCCGCCCAGCCCTGAACGAGGAGCGACAGGACCATGACGACGCCATCCCATCCGCTCACCCGCCGCCGCCTGCTGCAGGCCTCGGCCGCGGCGCTGCCCTTGCCGGCCTTCGCGCAGGGCGCCACGCGCGAACTGCGCATCGGCCACCAGAAGGGCTACCTGAGCCTGCTCAAGGGCCGCGGCACGCTGGCGCAGCGCCTGGCGCCGCTGGGCGTGAAGCTGAGCTGGACCGAGTTCACCGCCGGCCCGGTGCAGCTGGAGGCGCTGAACGTCGGTTCCATCGACTTCGGCGACGTGGGCGAGGCGCCGCCCATCTTCGCGCAGGCCGCCGGCGCGCCGCTGGCCTACGTGGCGGCCACGGTGCCGCGCCCGCAGTCGGAGGCGGTGCTGGTGCCGGAAGGTTCGGCCATCCGCTCGGTCACCGACCTCAAGGGCAAGCGCATCGCGCTCAACAAGGGCAGCAACGTCCACTACTTCATCGTCAAGCTGTTCGAGAAGCACGGCCTGGCCTACGGCGACCTGCAACTGGTGTACCTGCCGCCGGCCGACGCGCGCGCCGCGTTCGAGAAGGGCTCGATCGACGCCTGGGTGATCTGGGACCCCTTCCTCGCCGCGGCCGAGAAGACGCTGGGCGCGCGCGTGCTCGCCGACGCCACGGGCGTGGTGGGCAACCGGGCCTACTACTTCTCTTCGCTGAACTACGCCAACCGCAACGCCGACGTGATCCGCATGCTGATCGAGGAGATCGACAAGGTCGACCAGTGGGGCAAGGCGAACCGCGACGCGCTGGCCACCGAGCTGTCGGCGCTGTGGGGCATCCCCAAGCCGGTGGTGGACCTGTCCACCGGCCGCACGCAGTTCGGCACCGGCCCCGTCACCCGCGCGATCCTGGCCGAACAGCAGCAGGTGGCCGACACCTTCCTCGCGCTCAAGCTGATCCCGAAGCGCATCGACGTGCTGGACGCGGCGCCGGCCGGCCTGGCCTGAGGAGCAGGGCATGGCTTCGATCGACCGCCCGGCTCCTTCCCTGTCGCAGCAGGCGCTGCGGGTCCTCGGCGTGACGGCGGTGGCGTGGAGCGTGCGCCTGCCCTCGGCCCATGCGCTGGCGCGCCGCGCGCCGCACGGCTACGTGCCGGCACGCACCCTGCGCCGGCGGCTGAGCGCCGCCGTGCAGCCCATCCGTCCCGCGCCCGTGCTGGCGCATTCCTGGTGAGCGAGGTGTCCCACATGACCGTCCAGGTGTTCTGGTTCCTTCCCACACACGGCGACAGCCGCTACCTCGGCAGCGCCGAGGGCGCGCGCGCCGTCGACCTGGCCTACCTGCAGCAGGTGGCCGGCGCGGCCGACGCACTCGGCTACGAGGGCGTGCTGATTCCCACCGGCCGCTCGTGCGAGGACCCGTGGATCGTCGCCTCCAGCCTGATCGGCGCGACGAAGCGGCTGAAGTTCCTGGTCGCGGTGCGGCCGGGGCTGCACCAGCCGGCGCTGGCGGCGCGCATGGCCGCCACCTTCGACCGGCTTTCCGGCGGACGCCTGCTGGTCAACCTGGTCACCGGCGGCGACCGCGCGGAGCTGGAGGGCGACGGCGTGTTCCTCGACCACGCGGCGCGCTACGAACAGTCGGCGGAGTTCATCCGCATCTGGCGCGAGCTCATCGCGCGCAGCCACGAAGGGCAGGGCTTCGACTACGACGGCGAACACCTGCAGGTCAAGGGCGCGAAGCTGCTCTTCCCGCCGGTCCAGCGCCCGCATCCGCCGGTGTGGTTCGGCGGCTCGTCCGAGGCCGCGCACGAGCTGGCCGCCGAGCAGGTGGAGCGCTACCTGACCTGGGGCGAGACGCCCGACGAGGTGGCGAAGAAGCTGGCCGACGTGCGCGCCCGCGCCGAGCGCAAGGGCCGCCGCGTCGAGTTCGGCATCCGCCTGCACGTGATCGTGCGCGAGACGGAAGAGGAAGCCTGGCGCGCCGCCGACGCGCTGATCAGCCGGGTGGACGACGCCACCGTGCTGCGCGCGCAGGAGGCCTTCGCGCGCATGGACTCCGAAGGCCAGCGCCGCATGGCCGCGCTGCACCGCAAGGGCGCCAGCCGCAGCCGCGAGGCGCTGGAGATCAGCCCCAACCTGTGGGCCGGCGTCGGGCTGGTGCGCGGCGGCGCGGGCACTGCGCTGGTCGGCGATCCGCGGCAGGTGGCCGAGCGCATTGGCGAGTACGCGGCGCTGGGCATCGACGCCTTCATCCTCTCGGGCTACCCGCACCTGGAGGAGGCCTACCGCTTCGCCGAGCTGGTGTTCCCGCTGCTGCCGCGGCAGGTGCGCGAGCGCCTGGGCGGCGGCTCGCTCACCGGCCCCTTCGGCGAGGTGGTGGCCAACGTGGACGCGCCCTCGCGGCTGCTGTCGCAGAGCTGAGGAGGGCGCATGACGGAACAGGTCGGATCCCTTCCCGCCGCGCCGGTGCTGCGGCCATCCGCGGTGGCGCTGCGCGGCTTCGCGGCCGGCGTGGGCGTGCGCCTGCTGCCTTGGCTGCTGCCCCTGGCGCTGCTGGTGGCGTGGCAGGCGGCGTCCACGCTGGGCTGGCTCTCGACGCGGGTGCTGCCGGCGCCGGTGGACGTGGTCAAGGCGGCCTGGCAGCTCACGGCCTCGGGCGAGCTGTGGACGCACGTGAAGGTCAGCGCCGGCCGCGCGCTGCTGGGGCTGGCCATCGGCGGCGGCCTGGGCCTCGCGCTGGGGCTGCTCACCGGCTCGGTGAGGTTCTTCGAGACGCTGCTGGACTCGACCCTGCAGATGGTGCGCAACATCCCGGCGCTGGCGCTGATCCCGCTGGTGATCCTGTGGTTCGGCATCGACGAGTCGGCCAAGCTCTTCCTGATCGCCGTGTCGGTGTTCTTCCCGATCTACCTGAACACCTTCCACGGCATCCGCAACGTCGATCCGCAGCTCATCGAGATGGGCCGCACCTACGGCCTGACGCGCTGGCAGCTCTACCGGCAGGTGATCCTGCCCGGCGCGCTGTCATCCATCCTCGTGGGGCTGCGCTTCTCGCTCGGGCTGATGTGGGTGATCCTGATCGTGGCCGAGACGATCTCGGCGCAGTCGGGCATCGGCTACCTGACGATGAACGCGCGCGAGTTCCTGCAGACCGACGTGGTGCTGGTGGGCATCCTGCTGTATGCGCTGCTGGGCAAGCTGGCCGACCTGCTGGCGCGGGCGCTGGAGCACTGGTGGCTGCGCTGGCACCCCGGATATCAGAAGTGAGCACGGCCATGAAGACTTTTTCTTCTTCCCCCTTCATGCCCGGCCGCCGCACCGCGCTGGCGGCGCTCGCCTCGCTGGCCGCCGGCGGCGCGCTGGCGCAGGCGCGGCCGGCCGCCGTGCGCATCGGCTACCAGAAGTCCTCCACGCTGATCGCCGTGCTCAAGCTGCAGGGCGCGCTGGAGCGGGCCTTCGCGCCGCTGGGGCTGGCGCCGAGCTGGCACGAGTTCACCAGCGGGCTGCCGCTGCTGGAAGCGCTCAACCTGGACAACATCGACCTGAGCGCCGACGTGGCCGACACCGTGCCCGTGTTCGCGCAGGCGGCCGGCGCGCGGCTGACCTTCGTGGCGCAGGAGGCGCCTTCGCCGTCGGCGCAGGCCATCCTGGTGCGGGCCGATTCGCCGCTGCGCAGCGTGGCCGACCTGAAGGGCCGCCGCGTCGGCTTCGCCAAGGCGGCCGGCGTGCACTACCTGCTGATCGCGGCGCTGGACCAGGCCGGGCTGTCGTTCCGGGACATCGAGCCGGCCTACCTGGCGCCGGCCGACGGCCGGGCCGCCTTCGAGCGTGGCGCCATCGACGCCTGGGTGGTGTGGGACCCGTTCCTCGCGGCCGCGCAGCGCCAGTCCGGCGCGCGGGTGCTGGCCGACGGCACGGGGCTGGCCTCGTACCAGCGCTACTACCTTGCCGGCACCGGCTTCGCCAGGGCGCACCCGGAGGTGCTCGGCGTGCTGTACGCCGAACTGGAGAAGACCGGCCGCTGGGTGAAGGCCCATCCGAAGGAGGCAGCAGCGCTGCTGGCGCCCTTCTGGGGACTGGACGCGGCCATCGTCGAGCAGGCCAACAGCCGGCGCAGTTACGCGGTGCGCGAGGCCACGCGCGAGCGGCTGTCGGAGCAGCAGCGCATCGCCGATGCCTTCCTGGCCGAGAAGCTGCTGCCTCGTCGCGTCGACGCGCTCGACGTCGATCTCTACAAGCCCCCAGGAGCCTGAGCCATGAGCGCACTGCCCGAAGAAGTGATCGAGACCGCGCGGCCCGGCGTGGCGCTGGACGCCGTCCAGCTCGGCAAGCGCTACGGCGCGCGCGAGGTGCTGCGCCAACTGACGCTGCACGCCGAGCCCGGCGAGTTCATCGCCATCGTGGGCCGCAGCGGCTGCGGCAAGAGCACGCTGCTGCGGCTGGTGGCGGGGCTGGAGCCGGCCTCGTCCGGGCGCCTGGCCATCGACGGCCGCGCGGTCGAGGGCCTGCACGACGACACCCGCATCATGTTCCAGGAGGCGCGCCTGCTGCCCTGGCGCCGGGTGCTCGACAACGTGACCCTGGGCCTGGCGCCGCAGGCGCGGCCGCGCGGGCGCGAGGTGCTGGCGCAGGTCGGCCTGGCCGAACGCGAGAACGAGTGGCCGGCGCGCCTCTCGGGTGGCCAGCGCCAGCGCGTGGCGCTGGCGCGCGCTCTGGTGCACCACCCGCACCTGCTGCTGCTGGACGAGCCGCTGGGCGCGCTCGATGCGCTCACCCGCATCGAGATGCACCGGCTGATCGAACGGCTGTGGCAGCGCCACCGCTTCACGGCGCTGCTGGTCACGCACGACGTGCAGGAGGCGGTGGCGCTGGCCGACCGCGTGATCCTGATCGAGGACGGCCGCATCGCGCTGGACGTGCGGGTGGACCTGCCGCGCCCGCGCTCGCACGGCGAGGCCGCCTTCGCCGCGCTGGAGAAACGCATCCTCGACCGCGTGCTGCAGAAGCCGGCGGCGGAGGAGGCCGCCGGCGGCTGGCCGGCCGTGCCGGCCCACGGTGTGCGCTGGGCCATCTGATCGTTTCAACCCTTTCTTTCTCACAGGAGTCTTCCATGTCCATCCAGGCCATCAACGTGCGCAACCAGTTCAAGGGCAAGGTGCGCGAGATCATCCGCGGCGACGTCGTCTCCGAGGTCGATGTCGAGACGCCCTGGGGCATCGTCACCTCGGTCATCACCACCCGCTCGGTGGACGAGCTTCAGCTGAAGATCGGCTCGGACGTGGTGGCGCTGGTCAAGTCCACGGAGGTGTCGATCGCCAAGCTGTGACGCGGCGCGCCGAGGAAGCCGCTTCAGCCCTCTGCCGCCCGCAGCCGCCGCTCCAGCCAGCGGCTGTAGCGCGACAGGCCGAAGCACAGGCACCAGTAGATCAGCGCGATGAACAGGTAGCCCTCCAGGTAGAAGGGCCGCCAGACGGGGTCGCCGCCCAGCGCCAGGCCGAGCGCGCCGGTCAGCTCGAACAGGCCGACCACGGTGACGAGGGAGGTGTCCTTGAGCGTGCCGACCACGCTGTTGGTCAGCGCAGGCACCACCATGCGCAGCGCCTGCGGCAGCACGATGTCGCGCTGCACCGCCCAGCGGCCGAAGCCCAGCGCCGTGGCCGCCTCGACCTGGCCGCGCGGCACCGCCTGCAGCCCGCCGCGGATGATCTCGGCGAGGTAGGCCGCGACGAACAGCGCCAGGCCGGCCAGCACGCGCAGCAGCACGTCCGGCCGATGGCCGGTGGGCCACAGCAGCGGCACCAGGTACGAGGCCATGAACAGCACCGTGATCAGCGGCACCCCTCGCACCAGTTCCACGTAGCCCGCGGCCAGCGCTCGTGCCGCCGGCCAGGTGGAACGGCGCGCCAGCGCCAGCACCAAGGCCAGCGGAAAGGCCAGCGCCAGGCCGACCACGGCCAGAGCGATCGTCAGCGGCAGCCCGCCCCACTGGCTCGTGGGGACGACGCTCAGCCCGGCCACGCCGCCGCGCATCAGCACGATGCACGCCGCCAGCGCGGCGGCCCACAGCGGGGCCAGCCACCAGCGCCAGCAGGACGGCCAGGCGCTGGCCAGCGTGGCGGCCGAGAGGAGGGTGACCGCCAGCGCCGGCCGCCACTGCTCGGCATAGGGGTAGCGGCCGAACAGGAGCGGCCGCCATTTCTCCGCGACCACGCCCCAGCAGGCGCCGTGCGCGGACGCGCGGCAGGCCTGGGCGTCTGGCTGGAACACGGCCCGCAGCAGCGCCCAGTCCAGCGCGTGCCACAGGGCCCAGCCGAGCAGCGCGGCCAGCACCAGCGAGACCAGGGCCCGCAGCGGCGAGCCGAACAGCTCGGTGCGCCAGGGCGTTGCGCTCACTGCCAGCCCCGCAGCGCCACGCGCGCGTTGTAGATGCCCATCGCGGCCGAGGTCAGCAGCGACAGCAGCAGGTACACCGCCATCACGATGGCAAGGCATTCGAAGGCGCGGCCGGTGGCGTTCAGCGAGGTGTTGGCCACCGACACCACCTCGGGGTAGCCCACGGCCACCGCCAGCGAGGAGTTCTTGGTCAGGCTCAGCAACTGGTTGGTCAGCGCCGGCACGATCAGGCGCAGCGCCTGCGGCAGCACGACCAGGCGCAGTTGCTGGCCGCCGCGCATGCCCAGCGCCTGGGCCGCGAGCTTCTGGCCGGCCGACACGGACTGGATGCCCGCCCGCACGATCTCGGCCACGAAGGCCGCGCTGTACAGGCCCAGGCCCAGCGTGATCGCCAGGTATTCCGGGCTCAGCGCGGCCCCGCCGGCGACGCCGAAGGCGGTCCGCTCCGGCCGGTCGAGCCCGGTGGGCCACCAGCCGCCGTCCCACATGGGCCAGGGCATCGCCAGGCCGCCCTTGTCCAGCCACACGTCGGGGCCGATGCGCAGCGGCGCGTCGGCATCGGGCAGCAGGTGCGTGAGCGCGAAGTACAGCATCAGCAACTGCACCAGCAGGGGCACGTTGCGCAGCGTCTCGACGTACGCGGTGCAGACGGCGCGCACCAGCAGGTGCGGCGCGAGGCGGCCGATGCCCAGCATCGTGCCCAGGGCCACGGCCAGCAGGGCGGCCGGCACGGCGGCGCGCAGCGTGTTCGTCACCCCCGTGGCGAAGGCGCGCGCATAGGAGTGGCCGGAGTCGAAGTCGAGCCAGCCCTCCGAGATGCCGAAGCCGGCCGGCTGTTCCAGAAAACCGAAGTGCGCCTGCAGCCAGTCCCTCGGCGCCTCCAGGCCGGGCACGCCCCGCAGCAGCCACAGCGCCGCCGCCGACGCGGCAGCCGCCAGCAGCACCCACAGCGCGGCCGGCACGCGGCTGACGGCGCCCCGGGGGCTCACTTCACCGGCAAGGCGTAGAGCAGGCCGCCCTTGTTCCAGAGGTTGTTGGCGCCGCGGGGCAGCTTGAGTGCGGACTTGGCACCGACGTTGCGCTCGAACATCTCGCCGTAGTTGCCGACGGCCTTGATCGCGCGGAAGGACCAGTCCTTGTCCAGGCCCAGCAGCTTGCCGAGGTCGTCGCCGGTGCCCAGCAGGCGCTGCTGGGCCGGGTCCTTGCTGTCGGCGCGGAGCTGGTCGACGTTGGCCTGGGTGATGCCCAGTTCCTCGGCCTCGATCAGCGCGTTGGGCACCCATTTGGCGATGGCGAACCATTCGTCGTCGCCACGCTTGACGGCCGGCGCCAGGGGCTCCTTGGAGATCAGCTCGGGCAGGATCACGTAGTCGTCGGGGTTGGGCGCTTCCTTGTTGCGCAGCCCGGCCAGCGCCGAGGTGTCGGTGGTGAAGGCCTGGCAGCGGCCGGAGAAGAAGGCCTTGAACGAGGCCTCGAAGCTCTCGAAGACCACCGTCTTGACCGGCAGGCCCTGGGCTTTGGACCACTCGGCCACGTTCTTCTCGTTGGTGGTGCCGGACTGGGTGCAGATGGTCGCGCCCTTGAGTTGCTTGGCGCTGCTGATCTTCAGCTTCTTGGGCACCAGGAAGCCCTGGCCGTCGTAGTAGTTGATGGTGGTGAAGGACACGCCCAGCGAGGCGTCGCGCGTGAGGTTCCACGTGGTGTTGCGCGCCAGGATGTCGATCTCGCCGGCCTGCAGCGCGGCGAAGCGCTGCTGCGCGTTCAGCGGCACGAACTCGACCTTCTGCGGGTCGCCCAGCACGGCGGCGGCGATGGCGCGGCAACTGTCCACGTCCAGCCCCGACCAGCGGCCCTGGGTGTCGGGCGCGGAGAAGCCGGCCACGCCGTTGGTGACGCCGCACTTGACGCTGCCGCGCTGCTTGACGGCGTCCAGCGTCTTGCCGGCATGGGCGCCTGCCGGGGCCAGGAGGCCGGCAAGGGCGAAGGCCGCTGCGGCCAGGGCGAGTGGCTTGGTTTTCTGCATGTCGTAGTCCTCATCCGGAAAGCCGCGCCGGGGCGGCTGCTTGAACGTCGGTGACCAGGCGCGGCGCGGACACCGCGTGGTCGGCGCATTGTGCTTCACCGGGTGACGTGGCGCAGGGCCCTGCGGCCCGAGCGCCGCGGGCGATACTTCACCCGATGTCCTCCCACCCCGGCCGCGCACCGGCCGCACTGATCCCCTTCCTGGCCGTGCTGGGCGCCGTCACGGCGCTGGGCCTGGGCACCTCCTGGGCCAAGCACGCGCTGTTCCCGGCCGTCGGTGCGCAGGGCACCACCGCCTTGCGCGTGGGCTTCTCGGCACTGCTGCTCCTCGCGATCTGGCGGCCCTGGCGCTGGCCGCTGCGGCGCGGCGACGCGCGGGCCGTCGTGCTGTACGGCGCCACGCTGGGGCTGATGAACCTCAGCTTCTACATGGCGCTGCGCACCATCCCCTTCGGCCTGGCGGTGGCGATCGAGTTCGCGGGGCCGCTCACGGTGGCGGTGCTCTCGTCGCGCCGCGCGCTCGATTTCGTCTGGGTGGCGCTGGCCGCCGCGGGCCTGTCGCTGCTGCTGCCGGTCGGGCAGGGGCTGGGCGGCAGCACGCTCGACCCGGTGGGCGTACTGTGGGCGCTGGCGGCGGCCACCTGCTGGGGGCTGTACATCGTGTTCGGCAAGCGGCTGGGCCACCTGCATGCGGGCCATTCGGTGGCGCTGGGCCTGAGCGTGGCGGCGCTGGTGGTGTTGCCGGTGGGCGTGGCGCATGCGGGCGCCGCGCTGCTGGCGCCGGGCGTGCTGCTGGTGGGCCTGTGCGTGGCGGCCATCTCCAGCGCGATCCCGATCTCGCTCGAGATGGTCGCGCTCAAGCGCCTGCCCAAGGAGGCCTTCGGCATCATGATCAGCATGGAGCCCGCCGTAGCCGCGCTGCTGGCGCTGGGCCTGCTGGGCGAGCGGCTGAGTTTCACGCAGTGGCTGGCGATCGCGCTGGTGATGGGCGCCTCGGTGGGCTGCGCCGCCACGGCGCGGCGCCGGCCCTCGGCCGCCGAGGGGGTGGCGGCCTGACCGCCGGCAGGGGTTCGCAAAGCGTGCGATGCTCGCGCCCCCACGCCGATGGACAATTCCCGCATGAGCAAATTCCAAGTCGACGAGATCGTGGCGGCGCTGCGCGAGGTGCGCCACGGGTGGCGGCACTCGCAGCAGCGGGCGCTGACGGAAGGGGAGCGGCAGCTTCCCTCCCGGGAGGTGGTGGCCGGCATGGTCGAGGCGCTGACCGGCGCCCTGTTCCCGATGCGGCTCGGCCCGTCCGACCTGCGCCAGGAGAGCGAGGACTTCTACGTCGCCCACACCCTCGACACCGTGCTCCACCAGTTGCACACGCAGGCCGTGCTGGAACTGCGGCACGAGCGGCGCCACGAGACCGTGGACCCGGCGCAGATCGAGGAGGAGGCCGCGCGCCGCGTGCGCGAGTTCGCGGCCCGGCTGCCGGCCGTGCGCACGCTGCTCGACACCGACGTGATGGCCGCCTACCAGGGCGACCCCGCCGCGCGCAGCGTGGACGAGGTGCTGCTGTGCTACCCCGGCGTGCAGGCGATGATCCACCACCGCATCGCGCACCCGCTGTACGAGCTGGGCCTGACGCTGCTGGCGCGCATGGTGGCCGAGCGCGCGCATGCGCAGACCGGCATCGACATCCACCCCGGCGCCACCATCGGCCCCGGCTTCTTCATGGACCACGGCACCGGCATCGTGATCGGCGAGACGGCCGTGATCGGCCAGCGCGTGCGCCTGTACCAGCAGGTGACGCTGGGTGCCAAGCGCTTCCCGACCGACGCCGACGGCAACCTGCAGAAGGGCCTGCCGCGCCACCCGGTGGTGGAGGACGACGTGGTGATCTACGCCGGCGCCACCATCCTCGGGCGCGTGACGCTGGGCAAGGGCGCCACCATCGGCGGCAACGTGTGGATCACCGACGACGTGCCGCCCGGCGCCAGCATCACGCAGGCCAGCCTGCAGAAAGCCAAAGGCGGCCGCCCCGGCGACTGCTGAAGCTTCCATCCGCGCCGCCGGCTGACAGACGGCCCGCCCCCGGGCCCCGGATGCTGGCGGGGTTTTCCGTTCCCACCCGATCAGGAGTTGAATCCGCCATGAGCCAGTACCGCATCGCCGTCCTCGTGGGCAGCATCCGCCAGGAGTCCTTCAACCGCAAGCTCGCCCTCGCGCTGGCGCACCTGGCGCCCGAGGACTTCACCTTCGAGCACCTGCGCATCGACGACCTGCCCCTGTACAACCAGGACCTGGACGGCAAGCAGCCGGCGGTGGTGCAGGCGTTCAAGGGCGAGATTGCCAAGGCGCAGGGCCTGCTGTTCGTCACGCCCGAGTACAACCGCTCGATCCCCGGCGTGCTGAAGAACGCCATCGACCAGGGTTCGCGCCCCTACGGCCAGAGCGCCTGGGCCGGCAAGCCGGCGGGCGTGATCGGCGTGTCGGTCGGCGCCATCGGCACGGCGCTGGCGCAGCAGCACCTGCGCAACATCCTGGCCTACCTCGACGTGCCCACGATGGGCCAGCCCGAGGCCTTCATCCAGAACAAGGACGACCTGTTCGACGACAAGGGCCACATCGGCAACGAGGCGACGAAGAAGTTCCTGCAGGCCTGGGTCGACAAGTACGTCGCCTGGGTCAAGCGGCACAACGGCTGAGCGCCGTCCGACCCTGGTCAGGGGTGGCCGTCCACCCGCATCTGGAAGAGGAAGTAGGGCGGGATGCAGGCGCCCGCTGCGTCTTCCCCTGACTGCGCACACACGTAGTCGTCGCGGCAGGCCTGCGTGGCCGAGCAGCGCCGCAACTGCCCGGGGCGCGTGTGCGACAGGCACTGCGCGAAGGGCTGCCGCTGCGCCAGGCAGCGGTTGAAGTCGTCGAGCACGGCGATCCGGCCGCACACGCCGTCGGTCGCGCCCGGCTCGCAGCGGCCGGAGCACATGCCGCCCGGAAAGCCCACCGACGTGCGCTCGCACACCGCGTCCGCGCCGCAGGACCGGCGCAGCGAGAGCAGGGCGCGGTCCTCGCGCGCGTCGGCGCGCGGCGCGATGCGCGACGGCTCGCACAGGCCGCCCACCGCCGGCGTATCGGGCATGCACACGCCCACGGTGCCGTCGTGGCTGGGCCCGCCCTCGGCCTGGCAGCGCAGGCCGCTGGCACAGCGCCAGCCGGCAAAGCCCGGATCGCCCAGGCCGCAGGCGGCGCCGAACGCCCCTTGCGGGCCGCCGCCTTCGGCCGGTGGCCGGAAGGCGTCCGCCGTGCCCTCGGCCAGCGTGCGCCGCAGGTAGACGGCGCGGCGCGCCAGCTCGTCCTGCACGTGGGGCGAATGCGCCACCGCCAGCGCGTTGCCGGCCGTGAAGCCGCGGGTGAGGCCGGGCCGATCCTCGCCGAGCAGGTGGAAGCCGGCCACGGCGCGGCTCTGGTGGCAGCCCGCGCAACTCAGGTCGTCGAGGCGGCGCAGCACGGCGGCCGGCGAGCCGAGGGTGCGCGAGCCCGGCACGGCCTGCCACTCCGCGGGCCGGAAGACCTGCGCGAAGGGGCGGTTGGCCAGCCGCGCCAGCCCGCGCGGCGTGACCGAGCGGACCTCGGTGGCGAGGAAGCGCTCGGGGATGCGCAGCGTGCCCGCATCCAGGGCCTGCCGCTGCGCGGGCTGCCCGAGCCAGCGCAGCAGTTCGGCGCGCAGGGCCGGATCCGCACGCAGGCGCTTCACGTCGGGCGTGTTCTCCAGCGGCCCGGCCACGTAGCGGCCGGCGCCGGCGTCCCAGCGGAAGGCGCGCAGCACGTATTCGGCATGGCCGCCCAGGTCGGGCCGCACGCCCGAGGGCCAGCGCACGCTCTGCAGGTTCACCGCGACCTGCGCGATGCGCTCGCGCGCCAGCCGCGGCGGCGCGAGCGGCCCGTCAGCGGAGAGCAGCCAGCGGCCCAGGGCGGCCCCTGCGAGGCCGGGCGGCGGCGTCCAGCGTCGCGCCGCCGCGGCGCAGCTGCCGGCCGCGTCCGGCGCGTCGCCGCGCAGCTCCACGCTCAGCGTCATCGGCAGGCGCGACTGCATGGCCGGCGTGCGGTAGGCGAGGCGGTAGACCAGGCGCGCCTCGCCGCAGGCGCCGTCCTGGAAGGGGCGGCGGTCCATGCGGTTGGCGACGCCCACCAGCTCGAAGTAGGCGTCGGGGCTTTCCAGCCAGCGCACGTCGAACAGCCGGTGCGTGTAGCGCGCCACGCCCACGCCGGCCTGCGGATCGCCCCGGCCGGTGGCGTGCACGGCCTCGGCCAGCGGGCGGCGCAGGTCGTTCCACGCGCGCGAAGCGGCCAGCGCCAGGTTGTCGCGCAGGCCGTCGGCGCCGGGCGCCACGCCGAACCAGCGCGCGAAGCCGGCGCCTTCGCGCTCGGCGGCCTGCAGGGCGGCGGGGTCGGTCAGCAGCAGCAGGGGCTGCGGCGCCGCGTGCACGGCGGCGCCGAGGCAGCCGAGTGCCGCCGCGGCGAGCCGGCGGCGGAAGGCTTCAGCGAATCTCATGGAACGGGCAGGGCGCATGGACGGGCGGCGGGGGCACAATGCCGCGGCAGCAATTGTGTCGAACGAGGTGCCATGTTGTCTGAACAGGAAGACGCGCAAGTCCAACAGTGTGATGTGCTGGTGATCGGCGGCGGGCCGGGCGGCTCGACCATCGCCACCATGCTGGCGCGGCAGGGCCGCCAGGTGGTGGTGCTGGAAAAGGACCATCACCCGCGCTTTCACATCGGCGAATCGCTGCTGCCCGGCAACGGCGAGCTGTTCGACCGGCTCGGCGTGCGCGAGGCGGTGGACCGCATTGGCATGCCGAAGTACGGCATCGAGTTCGTGCCGCCGGACCTGCCCTACAACAGCGTGGTCGAGTTCGGCGAGGGACTGGACCCGAGCAAGGGCGAGGCCTGGCAGGTGCGCCGCTCCGAGCTGGACGAGCTGCTGTTCCGCCACGCCCAGCGCGAGGGCGCCATCGCGCTGGAGGGCGCGCGGGTGCGCGAGGTGGACTTCGACGCCGAAGGCGCCACCGTGCGCGCCGTGATGGACGACGGCAGCCGCCGCGCCTGGCGCACGCGCTTCGTGGTCGACGCCAGCGGCCGCGACACGCTGCTGGCCAACAAGCTCAAGGCCAAGCACAAGAACCCGAAGCACAACAGCACGGCCATCTTCGGCCACTTCCGCAACGCGCGGCGGCTGGAGGGCCGGCAGGAGGGCCACATCACCATCTGCTGGTTCGAGCACGGCTGGTTCTGGTTCATCCCCCTGGCCGACGGCACCACCAGCGTGGGCGCGGTGTGCTGGTCGTACTACCTCAAGGGCCGCGACAAGCCGATGAAGGACTTCTTCTTCGACACCATCGCGATGGTGCCGCTGCTCCAGGAGCGCCTGAAGGACGCCGAGCTGGTCGACGACATGGTGCATGCCACCGGCAACTTCTCGTACGCCGCCAGCCACGCCACCGGCGAGCGCTACCTGATGGTGGGCGATGCCTTCACCTTCATCGACCCGATGTTCTCCACCGGCGTGTACCTGGCGATGCGCAGCGCCCTGGAGGGCGCCGAGGTGGTGGCCGCCGCGCTGGACCGGCCGGCCGAGCTGCCGGCCGTGCGGGCGCGCTACGAGAAGATGATGCGCAAGGTGCCGGGCAAGTACTCGTGGTTCATCTACCGCGTGACCAACCCGACCATCCGCGACATGTTCATGCACCCGCGCAACGTGTTCAACATCAAGCGCGGGCTGCTGTCGCTGCTGGCGGCCGACCTGGCGCCCAAGCCCGGCTTCGCCCGCTCGGTGTTCATGTTCAAGCTCGTCTACTACTTCATCTCGGTGACGAACTGGCGCCGCACCTACGCCGGCTGGAAGCGGCGCGGCCTGAACGGCGCCGACCACGGGCCGCTGCGGGGCGAGACGGTGATGAAGGCGGAGTGACCGGCGCCCGATGGCCATGCACTTCGACCTCGTGGACCTTCGCCTGATGGTCCACATCGCCGATGCCAACAGCATGACGCGCGGCGCGGAGCTGTCCTTCATCTCGCTGCCCGCGGCCAGCACCCGCATCAAGAACCTCGAGGAGAGCATCGGCACCAAGCTGCTCTACCGCACCAGCCAGGGCGTGACGCTCACGCCGCCGGGCCAGGCCTTCGTGACGCATGCGCGGGCGGTGCTCGGCCAGATCGAGCACCTGCGCGGCGACATGCAGGAGTACGTGCGCGGCATCAAGGGCCACGTGCGGGTGTTCGCCAACACCACGTCGCTGAGCGAGTACCTGCCGCCGGTGCTGCGGCACTTCCTGCGCGGCAACCCGGACGTGAACATCGACCTGCGCGAGCGCCTCTCGCACGACATCGTGCGCGCCGTGACCGAAGGCCAGACCGACATCGGCATCGTCGCCGGCCTGGTGCGCACCGAGAACCTGGAGACCTTGCCCTACCGGCGCGACCGCCTGGTGCTGGTGGTGCCGCGCGGCCACGCGCTGGACGGGCAGGCGCAGGTCGAGTTCGCCGAGACGCTCGAGCTGGACCACGTGGGGTTGCACGAGTCCAGCGCGATCCACGCCTTCCTGCGCCAAGCCAGCGACCAGCTGCACCGGCCGATCAAGCAGCGCATCCAGGTCGGCAACTTCGAGACCGCCTGCCGGATGATCGAATCGGGCGTCGGCGTGGGCGTGCTGCCCGAGTCGGCCGCCAGCCGCCACGCGCACGCGATGGACATCGCCATCGTGCCGCTGGCGGACGCCTGGTCGATGCGCGAGATGCAGATCTGCATGCGCAGCCTGGAGGCGCTGCCGTCCTTCGCGCAGGAGCTGGTGGACCTGCTGGTGGCTGACGCGCAGGGGCGGTTGAAGCTGGGGTGAGTCAGCCCCCGCGCGCCTCGCGCACCATGTTGCGCGCGATGATGAGCTGCTGGATCTGCGTGGTGCCCTCGTACAGGCGGAACAGGCGCACGTCACGGTAGAAGCGCTCGATGCCGAACTCCGCCAGGTAGCCCGAGCCGCCCAGGATCT
>NZ_JBIQNC010000106.1:0-17239 GCF_044462705.1 Xenophilus sp. | reverse complement strand
AGCAGGCGACGCAGTCGATCGAGACGGCGCTGCGCGAGGGCGCCTGGCACGTCGAACGCACCGACGGCGGCGCCCTGGTCTGGCGCGCGCCGCAGGGTAGCGGGCTGCAGGACGCGCGCCGCGAGCCCGACGCCAGCCTGGGCCTGCGGCTGCTGCTGCAGCTGATCGGGCCGCTGGCGCCGGACGAGATGCTGTAGCGCGTCCGCTACCGCGGGGTCCAGTGCCGTCCGTCTACGGAGCGGTAGGTGCCGCCGGTCGCGCAGCAGCCGCCCGCGCCCAGCGCCCGCCGCCCGAGGGTGGCGAGCACGGCCTCCCCATCGGCATCCAGCCACTGGCGCTCGCAGGAGGTGAAGAAGGGATAGGGGCCCGGAGGGACCGCAGCCCGCAAGCGCAGCCCCCAGCACCAGCACGCCCAGGACGCTCCGCTCACAGCCCATCGCGCACCCGCACGAAGGTCTTCCAGAACGCCGCGTCCTGCGTCGTCGCGAAGTTGATGCGCATCAGCGTGGTCGGCGCGCGGCGCGCGTGGAACAGCGAGCCCGGCGCGAGCAGATAGCCCTCGTCCAGCATGCGCTGCGTCAGCGTGTCGGTGTCCACGCCGGTCTGGACCCAGCCGAACAGGCCGGCCGGCTCGGCGGCCAGCGTGCACCCGTGCGCCAGCGCCAGCTTCACCGCGCGGGCGCGGGCGCCGTCCAGCCGCAGGCGGATGCGCTCGACGTGCCGGCGCAACTGGCCCTGGTCGATGCACCAGGCCAGCGCCCGCTCGAACAGCGCCGGCGTGGTAAGGGTGGCCAGCAGCTTGGTCTCCAGCAGCCGCTCGACCAGGGCCGGCGAGGCGGTGAGGAAGCCGATGCGCCAGTTGGGCGCCAGGATCTTGGCGAAGCCGCTGACGTAGATGGTGCGCGAGAGGCCGTCCAGCACCGACAGGCGCGTGGCGTGCTCGGGGGCGAGGTGGCTGTAGGTGTCGTCCTCGACGATGTGGAAGTCGTGCTGCTGCGCCATCTGCAGCACGCGGTGCGCGCTGGCCGGCGAGAGGCAGTGGCCCGTCGGGTTGTGCAGCACGCTGACGCTGACGAAGAGCTTGGGCGCATGCGCCTCGCAATAGCGCTGCATCACCTCCAGGTCGGGCCCGTCGGCGCGGCGCGGCACGGGCAGCACGCGCATGCCCAGCGCCTCCAGCCGCGCGAACTCCACCGCCCAGCCGGGCTCCTCCACCATCACCGGGTCGCCGGCGCGCAGCAGGGTGCGGCTGACGATGTCCAGCGCGTGCGTGGCGCCGACGGTGGTGACGATCTGCGCGGGCGGCACCTCCAGCTGGATGCCGGCCAGCTTCTTCGCCAGGCTGCGGCGCAGGCCGGCGTCGCCGGCCGGGTCACCGTACTGGAGCGAGAACTCCTGCAGCGCCTTCACGCCGGTGACGCGGCGCACCGCGGCGGGCATGAAGCTGCTCTCCAGCCAGTCGGGCGGCAGCACGCCCATGCCGGGCTGGGGCTTGTCGCTCTGGCGGTGGAACATGCCGCGGATCAGCGTGCTGGCGTCGGCCGGCGCGGCCGCCAGCACGGTGGCGGCGGGCGCCGATGCCTCGTCGGCCGCACCGCGCCCGGGGCGCGCCGGCGCCGCGGCCTCGCTGCGCACGTAGAAGCCGCGCTGGCGACGCGCCTCGACCAGCCCCTGCGCGAGCAGCTGGTCGTAGGCGGCCACCACGGTGTGCGGGCTCACGCCCTGCTGGCGCGCGCATTCGCGCACCGAGGGCAGGCGCGCGCCGGGCGCCAGCAGGCGGTTGCGGATGCGCTCGGCAAAGCGGTCGGCGAGCTGCTCGGTCAGCGTCTGGGCGGATGTTCGTGTCAGCATGCGTGTGTCGGCGCGGTGACCAGTACAGATGGCCCTCAATGTTCTCGAATCTGTACTGGTTGTGTAATGGTCCTCAGTTTAGAGTGCGTTTCCATGGAATGGCAAGAATTCACGGCACTGCTGGTGCTGGCCACGGCGATGAGCTTCACGCCCGGCCCCAACACCACGCTGGCCACGGCCCTCGCGGCCAACGGCGGGCTGCGCGGCGCGATGCGCTTCGTGGTCGCCGTGCCCTTTGGCTGGAGCCTGCTGCTGCTGCTCACGGCCGGCGGCCTGGGCGCGCTGGTGACGGCCGTGCCGGCGGCGCGGCTGGCAGTCAAGGCGCTGGGCATCGCCTACCTGCTGTGGCTGGCGTTCAAGCTGTCGCAAAGCGGCCGGCTGGGCCAGGCCGACGGCGCGCGCATGCAGGTCGGCTTCTGGCAGGGCGTGGGCCTGCAGTTCGTGAACATCAAGGCCTGGCTGCTGGCGCTGGCCATCGTGGCCGGCTGGGTGGCCGGCAAGGCCGACGCGGCGCAGCGCACGGGGCTGGTGCTGGCGGTGATGCTGCTGTTCGCCTTTGCCAGCAACTTCCTCTATGCGGCGGCCGGCGCGCTGCTGCGCCGGTGGCTCGCGCAGGGGAGCCGCCTGCTCTGGTTCAACCGCGCGATGGCGCTGGTGCTGGTGCTCACCGCGGCCTGGATGGCGGTCGCATGACGGCCGCGCACAGGCCGACGCGCGAAGAGACGCTGGGGCTGTGGCTGGGCGTGCTGGGCGTGGCCTTCTTCGGCATCACGCTGCCGGCCACCCGGCTGGCCACCGGCACGGCCGAGGCGCCGCAGCTCTCGCCCTGGTTCGTGACGGTGGGGCGCGCGGCGCTGGCCGGCGCGCTGTCGGCGGTCTTCCTGCTCGCCACGCGTTCGCCGCGGCCGCAGCCGCACCAGTGGAAGCCGCTGGCGATGGCGGTGCTGGGCAACGTGATCGGCTATCCGCTGCTGCTGGCCTATGCGCTGCGCAGCGTCACCGCCGGCCATGCGGCCGTGATCACCGCGCTGCTGCCGCTGGTGACGGCCGCCGTCGCGGCCTGGGTGCTGCACCAGCGCGCGCGGCTGGGCTTCTGGGTCTGCGCGGTGCTGGGCAGCGCGCTGGTGGTGGCCTTCTCGCTGCTGCGCGCCTGGCAGCAGGGGCACGGCTTCGGCTTCGAGTGGGCCGACGTGCTGCTGGTCGGCGCGGTGATCGCCGCCTCGGTGGGCTACATCTACGGCGCGCAGGTCACGCCGGCGCTGGGCGCGGAGCGCGTCATCTGCTGGGTCTGCGTGATGGCGCTGCCGCTCACGCTGCCCGCCACCGTCGCGCTGTGGCCCGACCGGCCGGCGGCCCCCTCGGCCTGGGCCGGCTTCGTCTACCTCGGGGTGTTCTCGATGTGGATGGGCTTCTTCGCCTGGTACCGCGGGCTGGCCATGGGCGGCGCCCTGCGCGTGAGCCAGACGCAGCTCCTCCAGCCCTTCTTCTCGATCCTCGCCTCGATCCCCCTGCTGGGCGAGCCGCTGGACGTGGTGACGCTCGGCTTCGCCGCGGCCGTGGTGGCCACGGTGGTGGCGGGCAAGAAGTTCTCACAACCTGCCGCGGCGGACAGCGCCCGGCGCACGCTCGACACAACGACATCAAGGAGCCCCTCATGACGATGACCTGGACCCTCGCCGCCCGCGCGGAAAAGATGAACCCCTCGGCGATCCGCGAGATCCTGAAGGTCACCGAGCGCCCGGACGTCATCAGCCTGGCCGGCGGCCTGCCCTCGCCGAAGACCTTCCCCGTGAGCGAGTTCGCCGCCGCCTGCGCCGAGGTGCTGGCCACCGACGGCCAGGCCGCGCTGCAGTACGCCGCCAGCGAGGGCTACGCGCCGCTGCGCCAGGCGGTGGCCGGCATGCTGCCGTGGGACGTGGACCCGGCGCAGGTGCTGATCACCACCGGCTCGCAGCAGGGCCTGGACCTGATCGCCAAGGTGCTGCTCGACCCGGGCAGCAAGGTGCTGGTGGAAACACCGACCTACCTGGGCGCGCTGCAGGCCTTCAGCCCGATGGAGCCGCAGGCGGTGAGCGTGGCGAGCGACCACGAGGGCGTGCTGGCCAACGACCTGCGAGCAAAGGCGAAGGACGCGCGTTTCATCTACCTGCTGCCCAACTTCCAGAACCCCACCGGCCACACGATGAGCGAGGCGCGCCGCGCCGCCGTCTCGGCCGTCGCCGCCGAGGCCGGCCTGCCGATCGTCGAGGACAACCCCTACGGCGAGCTGTGGTTCGACCAGCCGCCGCCGGCGCCGCTCACGGCCCGCAACCCCGGGGGCTGCATCTACCTGGGCTCCTTCTCCAAGGTGCTGGCGCCGGGCCTGCGGCTGGGCTTCCTGGTCGCGCCGAAGGCGATCTTCCCCAAGCTGCTGCAGGCCAAGCAGGCGGTGGACCTGCACACGCCCATCTTCACCCAGCGCATGGTGACTGCGGTGATGAAGGACGGCTTCCTCGACCGCCACGTGCCCACCATCCGCGCGCTCTACAGGCAGCAGCGCGATGCGATGGTGGCGGCGCTGCGCCGGGAGATGCACGGCCTGGACGTCGAGTTCAACGTGCCCGCCGGCGGCATGTTCCTGTGGCTGCGCCTGCCCGAGGGCATCGACACCGGCGCGCTGCTGGCGCGCGCGGTGGAGCGCCACGTGGCCTTCGTGCCCGGCGCGCCCTTCTACGCCGGCGAGCCGGACGTGCGCACGCTGCGGCTGTCCTTCGTCACCGCCACGCCCGAGCAGATCGCCACCGCCGTCGCCGCGCTGGCCGAGGCCGTGCGCGAGGCGCTGGGCAAGGGGTGAGCGCCATGCTGAACATCTGGGGCCGCATCAGCTCGATCAACGTGCGCAAGGTGGTGTGGTGCGCGCAGGAGCTGGGCCTGGACTTCCAGCGCACCGAGGCCGGCGGCAAGTACGGCGTGGTGCAGTCGCCCGAGTACCTGGCGCTGAACCCGAACGCGCTGGTGCCGGCCATCAGCGACGACGACGGCTTCGTGCTGTGGGAGTCGAACGTGATCGTGCGCTACCTGTGCGCCCGGCACTGGACGCGGCAGCTCTACCCCGAGCAGCTGCCCGAGCGCTTCGACGCCGAGCGCTGGATGGATTGGCAGCAGACCACGCTCAACCGCGTGAGCGGCGGCGCCTTCCTGCAGTGGGTGCGCACGCCGCCGGCCGAACGCGACGCGCAGGTGATCGCGCAGTCGGTCGCTGCCACCGAGCCGCTGATGGCGATGCTCGACGCCCACCTCGCCAGCCGGCCCTTCATGGCCGGCGAGCGCTTCACCATGGCCGACATCCCCATCGGCTGCGAGGTGCACCGCTGGTTCGGCCTGCCGCCGGCCGAGTACCGGCACCCGACCTGGCCGCACCTGGAGCGCTGGTTCGCCGAGGTGCAGGCACGCCCCGGCGCGCGCGGCGTGCTGGATCTCCCCCTGGAATGACCACCGTGACCTCCTCTCGCTCCTTCCAGCAAGTCGACGTCTTCACCGGCACGCCCGGCTTCGGCAACCCGCTCGCGGTCGTGCTCGACGCCGAGGGCCTTTCCGACGAGGCGATGCAGCGCTTCGCGCGCTGGACGAACTTGTCGGAAACCACCTTCGTGCTGCCGCCCACCGACCCGACGGCCGACTACCGCGTGCGCATCTTCACGCCCGGCGGCGAGCTGCCCTTCGCCGGCCACCCGACGCTGGGCACCTGCCATGCGTGGCTGCGCGCCGGCGGCCGGCCGCGACGCCAGGGCCGCGTGGTGCAGCAGTGCGCCGTGGGGCTGGTGGACATCCGCGCCGGCGGGCGGCTGGCCTTCGCCGCGCCGCCGGTCAGGCGCAGCGCGCCGAGCCCGATGCTGCTGGCCAAGGTGGCCGCCGCTCTGGGCCTGAAGGCGCCGCAGATCCTCGCTGCGCAGATGCTGGACAACGGCCCGGTGTGGCTGGGCCTGCTGCTGGCCGACGACGAGGCCGTGCTGTCGCTGCGGCCCGACCACCGCGCGCTGCGCGAGCTGGGGCAGAAGATCGGCGTCGCCGGGCTGCCGGCGTCGCAGGCGTCGCCCTTCCTGATCGGCCGCTCCAGCCGCGAGGCGCGCGCCTTTGGGGGCCGCCAGGACGAGGGCGACGTCGCCGTGGCCGAACGCGAGGACACGGTGGACCTGGAGGTGCGCGCCTTCGCCGCGCCCATCGGCGTGGACGAGGACCCGGTCACCGGCAGCCTCAACGCCAGCCTGGCGCAGTGGCTGATCGCGGAGGGCCACCTGGGCGAGCGCTACGTCGCCGGCCAGGGGCAGTGCCTGGGGCGCGACGGCCGCGTCTTCATCGAGCGCGACGCGGAGGGCCAGGTGTGGGTGGGCGGCGACGTCGCGCCCTGCATCGAGGGCCGCGTGGCACTGTGAGCCCCCGCCCGGCCGCTCCGAAGGGGGCTCGCACCGCAGCGCGCCAGCGCGAAGGTATGCCGATGTCCCCGCAGATCGACCACCTCGTCGTCGCCGCCGCCTCGCTGGCCGAGGGCGTGGCCTGGTGCGAGGCGACGCTGGGCGTCACGCCCGCGCCCGGCGGCGCGCACCCGCTGATGGGCACGCACAACCGGCTGCTGGCGCTGGGCGGTGCCGGCTTCCCGCGCTGTTACCTGGAGATCATCGCCATCGACCACGGCGCGCAGCCTGCCCGCGCCCGCGGCCTGCGGCGCTGGTTCGACCTGGACGACCCGGTGCTCCAGGCCGGCCTGGAGCACGACGGCCCGCGCCTGGTGCACTGGGTCGCCCGCGTGCCCGACATGCACGCCGCCGTGCAGGCGCTGGCCGCCGGGCCGGCGCCGATCGACCGCGGCGCGGTGCTCGCGGCCTCGCGGCAGACGCCTGCCGGCCGCCTGCAGTGGCAGATCACCGTGCGCGACGACGGCCAGCGCCTCTTCTACGGCGCGCTGCCCACGCTGATCCAGTGGGGCGGCGACGCGCACCCCGCCGACAGCCTGCCGCACGCCGGCGTCGACCTGCTGGACCTGCAGGCGACGCACCCGCGGCCCGAGGCGCTGCGCCCGGCGCTGGCGGCGCTGGGCCTGCAGGACACCGTGCCGGTGGAGGCCGGCGCCCCCAGCCTGGCCGCGCGGCTGCACACGCCGCGCGGCGAGGTCACGCTCGCATCGAAAGGACTCTGATGACCGGCCTGCACGAACTGCTGTTCTTCTCCCTGGCCGCCCTGGTGCTGGTGCTCACGCCGGGGCCGAACATGATCTATTGCGTCTCTCGCGCGCTGTGCCAGGGCCGTGCGGCGGGGCTGCTCTCGCTGGCCGGGGTGCTGCTGGGCTTCGTCGTGCACCTGATGGCGGCCTCGCTGGGCCTCACGGCGCTGCTGCTGGCCGTGCCCTTCGCCTTCGACGCGATCCGGCTGGCCGGCGCGGCCTACCTGGCGTGGCTGGCCTGGCAGGCGGTGAAGCCGGGCGGCGCGGCGCCCTTCCAGCCGCGCACCCTGCCGACCGACCCGCCGCGCCGGCTGTTCGCCATGGGCTTCCTCACCAACGTGCTGAACCCGAAGGTGGCGATGTTCTACCTTTCCTTCTTCCCGCAGTTCCTGCACCCGGACCAGGGCTCGGTGCTGCTGCAGAGCCTGAAGCTGGGCGCGATCCAGATCGGCATCAGCGGCGCGGTGAACTGCGCGCTGGTGCTGGGCGCGGCCGGCATCACCGTCTTCCTCTCGCGCAGCGAGGGCTGGCTGCGCGCCCAGCGCTGGGTGATAGGCAGCGTGCTGGCCGCGCTGGCCGTTCGCATCGCCCTGCCCGAACGCGAGTGAGGCCCGCCATGCGATTCACCGCCGACGAGATCGCCGACGCACGGCGCACCGTGCAGGCCGCGCTGCCGCCCACGCCGCAGTACGCCTGGCCGCTGCTGGCCGAGGCGCTGGGCTGCGAGGTCTGGCTCAAGCACGAGAACCACACGCCCGTGGGTGCCTTCAAGCTCCGCGGCGGGCTGACCTACTTCGACGCGCTGCGGCGCACGCAGCCCGGCGTGCGGCACGTCATCAGCGCCACGCGCGGCAACCACGGCCAGTCGGTCGGTTTCGCGGCGCGGCGGCACGGCCTGGCGGCCACCATCGTGGTGCCGCACGGCAATTCGGTGGAGAAGAACGCCGCCATGCGCGCGCTGGGCGTCACGCTGGTCGAGCACGGCGACGACTTCCAGGCCGCCGCCGAGCATGCGGCGGAACTGGCCGAGGCGCAGGGCCTGCATCGCGTGCCGAGCTTCGACCGCGAGCTGGTGCGCGGCGTGGCGACGGCCTGCGTCGAGTTCTTCGAGGCGCTGCGCGAGGCGCCGCCGGAGGTGCTGTTCGTGCCCATCGGCCTGGGCTCGGGCTTCGCCGCCGCCGCGGCGGCGCGGGCGCACGCGGGGGTGAAGACCCGGCTGGTGGGCGTGGTGTCGGCGCATGCGACGGCGTACCTCGATTCCTGGCGCGCCGGCCATGCCGTGGAGGCGCCGGTGAGCACGGTGCTGGCCGACGGCATGGCCTGCCGCACGCCGGTGCCCGAATCGCTGGAGGTGCTGCGCCGCGAGGCCGACGACGTGGTCGCCGTCACCGACGAGGAGGTGGCCGCCGCCATGCGCCTGCTCTACCGCGCCACCCACAACCTGGCCGAAGGGGCCGGCGCCGCCGCGCTGGCCGCCGCGATGCAGCAGCGCGAACGCTGGGCCAGGCGGCGGGTGGGCGTGATGCTCACCGGCGGCAACGTGGACGCGCCGCTGTTCGCGCAGGTGCTGCGCGGCGGGTAGCGGCGTACGCCCGTCAGGCGGCGACGACGATCGGGAAGCGCGCCTGCAGACCGTCGCTGCCGGGCACGAAAGGCACCGTCACCGCCGCGCGGTCTTCCGCGCTCAGGCGGCGCCAGAGGCCGTCGCGGGCGTTGCCGGCGTCGCCCTCCACGTAGAGCTGCGTGGTGAGCAGCTCGCGCGCGCCCAGCTTCACCTTGAAGTGGATGTGCGGCGTGCGCCCGGTGTAGGGCACCGGCCGGATGGTGCGGAAGCGCCAGGCGCCGTCGGCCCCCACCGTTACCCGCCCGAAGCCCTGGAAGGCCGGGTCCGCCCGGTTGCCGTCGCCGCTGTGGTGGTAGCGGCCGCCTTCGTCGCACTGCCAGATCTCGACCTGCGCGCCAGCCACCGGCCGGCCGTCGAGGTCGCTGACCCGCCCCTCGACCCACGCCGGCTGGCCGCCGCCGTAGCGCAGCGTGCCGTTGCGCAGCAGGTCGCCGTCCTGGTCGGCCGGCAGGCGGTCGGGGTAGAACGGGCCTTCGGTCTGGGCGGGCGTGAGGCGGCGGGCGCCGGCCGGCTGCGCGCGGGCGCCCAGCCAGAGCGCGGGCGCCGCGACGGCGGTGGCGGCAGCAGCTCGCAGAACGAGGCGGCGCGGAGATGAGGCGACGTCGGGCATCGCCTTCCGACGCCATCCCGGGCAGCGAAGTTCCGGTCGCTGGCGCGACGCCGCCCGGCGTGCGCCTTCGCCAGAATCCGGGGCATGGGAACCCTCTACCTCGTGCGCCACGGCCAGGCCTCCTTCGGCGCCGACGACTACGACCAGCTCAGCGAGCTGGGCCACCGCCAGGCCGAGCGGCTGGGCGCCTACTGGCGCGAGCGCGGCATGCAGTTCGACGCCGTCATCACCGGCACGCTGCGCCGCCACCGCGAGACCTGGGAAGGCATCGCCAGGGGGCTCGGCCTGACGCGGGACGACGTCCTGCCCTGGCCCGGCCTGAACGAGTACGACAGCGCCGCGGTGGTGGCGAGCATCCACCCCGAAAAGCTGGAAAAGCCCGACACCCCCGAGCTGTACCGCCAGCACTTCCGCCTGCTGCGCGACGGGCTCGCCGCCTGGATGCAGGGCCGCACCGCGCCGGTGGGCATGCCCAGCTACGTGGACTTCCTCGCCGGCGTGACCACCGCGCTGGACCACGTGCGCGACCGCCACCACGGCGCGAAGGTGCTGGTGGTCAGCAGCGGCGGGCCGATCTCGACCGCGGTGGGCCACGTGCTGGGCACCAGCGCCGAGACGACCATCGAGCTGAACCTGCGCATCCGCAACACCGCGGTGACCGAGTTCGCCTTCACGCCCAAGCGGCACATGCTGGTGACCTACAACACCCTGCCGCACCTGGACGGGCCGGCGTACGAGGACTGGGTGACCTACGCCTGAGGCACGCGCTCAGCCCGCCGTCGCCTCGCCCAGCCAGCGCAGGTAGGCCGCCGAGCCGGCGGTGATCGGCACCTGCACGATCTCCGGCACCTCGTAGCCGTGGCGCTCGCGGATGAAGGCCTCCAGCTCGGCGAAGCGGCCGGCGCGGGTCTTGGCCATCAGCAGCCACTCGGGCTCGCGGCGCGTCTCGCCCTGCCACGCGTAGACGCTGCGCACCCGCTGGATTTGCACGCAGGCGGCCAGGCGTGCCTGCACGATGGCGTCGGCCAGCTGTTCGGCCTCGTCCTCGGTGCCGGCGGTGGTCAGGACGATGCAGGCGGTGTCGCTCATCGGGTGTTCCTTTCAGGCATCAAGAAGAAGCAGCGGCGGCGGGGGCCCTAACCCTGCCACACGCCGTAGCCCAGCGCGCGCAGGCGGATCCCCAATTCCACCTCCATCGCCTGCGCCTCCTTGTAGGTCATCGGGTTGTGGCGCTCGTAGAGCTGCGGCAGCAGGCGCAGGCCGTACAGCAGGACGAAGCGGTTGGCCTGCAGGCCGGCCTTGTGGCGGTCGAAGCGCAGGTCCGGGTCCAGGCCCGTCATGCCCACGTAGACGAAGGGCCGGCCGAGCTGCCAGCCGGGATTGGAGCGGCGGAAGCGCGCGCTGTTCCACACCCGGTCGTCCAGCTCGACGACGTAGACGTGGTGGCGGCGGCGCACGCGCGGCGTGCGGGGCGCGTTCACGCCTGCGCCTCCCCCGGCGCGGTGCCCGACAGGTCGGCCGCCGGGCTGGTCGAGAGCGAGAAGTCGGCCACGATCTGCCGCAGCAGCGTGGACGCGGCCGGCGCCAGCACCCGGCCGTGGCGCGACACCACGTGCACGCGGCCCTGCGACAGCAGCGGGTTCCTCATCGGCAGCGCGACCACGCGCGCGGCGTCCAGCGTGGACGGCAGCGACATGCGGGTGGACAGCGCGTAGCCCAGCCCCGCCACCACGAAGTGGCCCAGGGCGTTGAAGGAGCTGGTGGTCAGCACCGTGTTCAGCCGCACGCCTTCGCTGATCTCCGCCGCCTCGATGTGCTGGCGCACGCCGAAGCTGTGGTGCAGCGCGACGCCGGGGTACGGCTGCAGGTCGGCCAGCTTCAGCGAGCGCCCCAGCCGGGCCAGCGGATGCGCGTCGAGCACCAGCGTCTGGATCGGCTGGGAGTGCGAGTGGTGCGAGCGCAGCCGGTCGTCGCGCGGCGGCTGGAACAGCATGCCGATGTGGGCCCGCTCCTCGACGATGCGCCGCACGATCTCGTCGGAACTGCCCACCGACAGGTCGACGGTGATGCCGGGATGCTGCGCCATGAAGCGGCGCAGGCTGTGGCGCATCAGCCAGTCGACGAAGCCCTCGCCGGCGACGATGTCGATGTGGCCGCGCTCGATCTTCTGGATGCTGTCGAGCTGGGCCAGCAACTGCTGCTTCTGGCTGTGCTGGCGGCGCAGGTAGCCGGCCAGGAGTTCGCCGGCGTCGGTGGGCACCACGCCGCGGCCGCGCCGCTCCAGCAGGCGCGTGCCGCAGTCCTGCTCCAGCACGCCGATGGCGCGGCTGACGGCCGACGGGTCCATGCCCAGTACCTCGGCCGCGCCGCGCACCGAGCCGCTTTCCACCACCTGCATGAAGTAGCGCACGCGGCGCGCGTCGAGCCGGTCGTCCATCGCGTTCAGCATGGGGTGGCGCCCCGAGCGTTGCATTTCATGCAACAAATATCCCAACTTCCGGTCATTGATGCAACAGCGCGGCTTGACGAGACTTCGCTGCGCCGGCCCGCCGGCAGCGCGGCCGGCCGGGGTGCGGGCGGCCGCCGCCCTTTCTTTCTTCTTCTCCTCGCGCCCGCTTCGACACGTAGGAAAGCTCCCCTCCATGAATACCGCCTCGTCCACCTCCCCGGCGCTGTCCGGCGCGCCGCTCGCCTCGCCCCTGGCCGGCCGCCTGCGCCTGCTGATCGTCACGCTGCTGGTCGTCGCGCTGGCCGAGTGGATCGGCTCGGCCCAGTTCCAGGCCGGCCCCGGCAAGGTCGTGCTGCTGCCCATGCTGTGGGCGCTGCTGATCGCCGCCGCCTGGGGCACCGCGCAGCGCCGCATGCCCGCCGCCGTGCGCATCGACACCGGGCTGCAGGGCCTGGCCGGCGGCCTGCTCAACGCCGCGCTGATGCTGTTCGTCGCCAAGCTCAGCCTGACGGTGGGCGGCGCGCTGCCGCTGGTCATGAAGGCCGGCTGGGCGCTGTTCTTCCAGGAGTTCGGCCACGCCTTCGGCACGCTGGTGCTGGGCCTGCCGCTGGCGCTGGTGCTGGGCATCAAGCGCGAGGCGGTGGGCTCCACCTTCTCGGTGGGCCGCGAGGGCAACATCGCCATCATCGGCGAGAAGTACGGCATGGCCTCGGCCGAGGGCCGCGGCGTGCTGGCCGAGTACATCACCGGCACGGTGCTGGGCGCGCTGTTCATCGCCATCCTGGCCGGCTTCGTCGCCAGCCTGAACATCTTCGACCCGCGTTCGCTGGCCATGGGCGCCGGCGTGGGCTCGGGCAGCCTGATGGCGGCCGCGCTGGGCACCATCACGGCGCAGCTGCCGCCGCACATGGTGGAGGAGGTCACCGCCATCGCCGCGGCGTCCAACCTGCTGACCATGGTGGTGGGCTTCTACTTCACGCTCTTCCTGTCGCTGCCGGCCTGCTCGTGGCTGTACGGCAAGCTGGAGCCGGTGCTGGGCCGCCTCACGAAGCGCGGCCGCCAGGCGGTCGAGGAGGCCGCGCCCGACGCGAAGAGCGCCCTGGGCAGCATGCACGGCGTCTCGCTCGGCGACACGGCGCTGGCCTGGGTGCTGATGACCGGCGGCGTGGTGATCGCCAACGCCCTGTCGTACAAGGTGTCGCCGCTGGTGTCGCTGGAAGGCATGCTGATCGTCGTGGCCATCGTGGCCGTGGTCACCGCCGTCAAGCGCTTCGTCCCCCGGCTGCCGCTGGTCATCACGCTGGGCGTGGTGGCCACGGCGGTCGGCATCCCGGGCATGTTCCCCTTCACCGCCACGGTGCTGGAGCTGACCGGCAAGCTGAACTTCATGGCCTTCACCACGCCGGTGCTGGCGCTGGCCGGCTTCTCGGTCGCCAAGGACCTGCCCCTGTTCCGCCGGCTGGGCTGGCGCATCGTGGTGGTGTCGCTGGCCGCGACGGCGGGCACCTTCCTGGGCGCGACATTGATCGCCGAATTCTTCCACTGACCCCACGACGACACGGAAACCCCATGTACCGCGACCCCGAGATCGCCGAAGACATCCGCCAGAGCATGGTCGCCTGGCGCCGCGACATCCACGCCAACCCCGAGACCGCCTTCGAGGAGCACCGCACCGCCAACGTGGTGGCCCACGCGCTCACGCTGATGGGCCTGCCCATCCACCGCGGCCTGGCCACCACCGGCGTGGTCGCCACGCTGAAGCACGGCGAAGGACCCAGCATCGCGCTGCGCGCCGACCTGGACGCGCTGAACATGCAGGAGCTGGGCAGCCACAAGCCGCACATCTCCACCTGCCAGGGCAAGATGCACGGCTGCGGCCACGACGGCCACACCGCCATGCTGCTGGGCGCGGCCGCGCACCTGGCGCGGCACAAGCCCTTCCGGGGCACGGTGCACTTCGTCTTCCAGCCCGGCGAGGAGAACGAGGGCGGCGGCCGCGTGATGGTGGAAGAGGGGCTGTTCGAGCAGTTCCCCGCCGACGCGGTGTACGGCATGCACAACTTCCCGGGCCTGCCGCGCGGGCGCTTCGCCATTCGCACCGGCACCATGACGGCCTACCTCGACACCTTCGAGATCACCGTCACCGGCAAGGGCAGCCACGGCGCCATGCCCGAGACCGGCATCGATTCCATCGTGGTGGCCTCGCAGCTCGTCAACGCGCTGCAGACCATCGTGAGCCGCCGCACCGGCGCCACCGACTCGGCCGTGGTCAGCGTCACGCAGATCCACGGCGGCGACACCTGGAACGTGATCCCCGAGGAGGTGGTGCTGCGCGGCACCGTGCGCACGCTGGACGCCGGCATCCAGGACAGGGTGCAGGCGGCGATGCAGCAGATCTGCGAGGGCACGGCGGCCACGCACGGCGCGCGGGTGGCGCTGAACTACATGCGCGGCTACCCGGGCGTGGTCAACACCCCGAAGGAGACGGCCGCCGCCGTGGCCGCCGCCGCCAGCCTGGTGGGCGAGGACAAGGTGGACACCGGCATCCCGCCCGCCATGGGCTCGGAGGACTTCGCCTTCATGCTGCAGAAGCGCCCCGGCGCCTACATCGCCATCGGCGCCGGCGAAGGCCCAAGCGACCCGCCCGTGCACAACCCCTACTACGACTTCAACGACAACATCCTGCCGCTGGGCGCGGCCTACTGGGTGGCACTGGTCAAGCAGCAGCTCCCCGTCGCATGATGCGCTGATGCTGTCCGCCTTCGACATCTTCAAGATTGGCATCGGCCCCTCCAGTTCGCACACGGTGGGGCCGATGCGCGCGGCGCTGATGTTCGTGCGCTCGCTCGAAGCGCAGGAGCTGCTGGCGCGCGCCGCGCGGGTGCAGGTGGAGCTGTTCGGCTCGCTCGGCGCGACCGGCCGCGGCCACGCCACCGACCAGGGCGTGCTGCTGGGCCTGATGGGCGAGGCGCCCGACACGGTGGACCCGGCCCGCGCCGCCGCGCAGGTCGCCGGCGTGCGGCGCGACAAGCGCCTGCCGCTGCTGGGCACGCACGCCATCGAGTTCGATCCGCAGCGCGACATCGCCTTCCTCGGCGAGCGCTCGATGCCCGAGCATCCCAACGCGATGCGCGTGGCCGCCTTCGACGCGGCCGGCGCGCTGCTGCGCGAGGCGCACTACTTCTCGGTCGGCGGCGGCTTCGTGGTCGAGGGCGGCGCCGAGGCGCCGGCCACGTCGGTGCATGCCGTGGCGCTGCCCTTCCCCTTCGGCACCGGCGACGAACTGATGGCGCACGCCGCAGCGCAGCAGCGCTCGATCGCCTCGCTGGTGCTGGCCAACGAGTGCGCCTGGCGCCCCGAGGCAGAGGTGCGCGCCGGCCTGCTGCGCATCTGGCAGGTGATGCAGGACTGCGTGGAACGCGGCTTCGGCATCGACAACGCGCAGGCGGCCGAGCCGCTGCCCGGCGCGCTGCACATGCGCCGGCGCGCGCCCGAGCTGCACCGCAGCCTCTCGGCGGGCGGTGCGGGCGCCGACCCACTGGCGGCGATGGACTGGGTCAACGCCTTCGCCATGGCCGTGAACGAGGAGAACGCCGCGGGCGGGCGCGTGGTCACCGCGCCCACCAACGGCGCCGCCGGCGTGGTGCCGGCGGTGCTGCACTACTACGTGAAGTTCGTGCCCGGCGCGAGCGAGGCGGGCGTGATCGACTTCCTGCTCACCGCCGCGGCCATCGGCATGCTCTACAAGACCAACGCCTCCATCTCGGGCGCCGAGGTCGGCTGCCAGGGCGAGGTGGGCGTGGCCTGCTCGATGGCGGCCGGCGCGCTGGCCGCGGCACAGGGCGGCACGCCGCGGCAGGTGGAGAACGCGGCCGAGATCGGCATGGAGCACAACCTGGGCCTGACCTGCGACCCGGTGGGCGGGCTGGTGCAGATCCCCTGCGTGGAGCGCAACGCGATGGGCGCCGTCAAGGCCATCAACGCCGCGCGCATGGCGCTGCGCGGCGACGGCAGCCACTACGTGTCGCTGGACACCATCATCCGCACCATGAAGCAGACCGGCGAGGACATGAAGTTCACCTACAAGGAGACTTCGCTCGGCGGCCTGGCCGTCAACGTGGTGGAGTGCTGAACCCGCCCTCCGCCGGCGCGGCCGGTTTGCTTCAGGTCTTCTTGCGGATCAGCCCCCACAGCACCAGCAGGACGATCGCGCCGAGCACCGAGGCGATGAAGCTGGCCGGCTGGCCCGCGGCATACCAGCCCATCGCCTGGCCGAGATAGGTCGCGACCACCGAGCCCAGGATGCCGATGACGGTGGTGACGATGAAGCCGGCCGAGTCGTCGCCGGGCTTGACGGCACGCGCGATCAGGCCGACGACGAAGCCGATCAGGATGGTCCAGATGATGCTCATGGTGTTCTTTCCTCTTGTTGAACGGGGTGATGCGACAGCCGGCGCATGATAGTGGCGGCGCCGCCCTGCGCGCGCCGGTGCATTGTGCGGGCGCGCGGCCGCCGGCGCTGTCTGCCAATGTCCTACAAGCAGGTGGGCCCGGCGCCCGTCCTTTTCAGCCTGCGGGGTCGGGCCCGAGCGCCGACAGCGGCACCCGCGACACCTCCTGCAGCACCTGGGCGAGGCCGCGCGCGGCCGCCTCCACCAGCATGCGCCCCTGCCCGGCGGTGGCGGCGGCGGCATTGCCGGCGGCGCCCTGCGGGTGGTAGTCCTGCATCGCCCAGCCCAGCCGGGCGCTGCGGCCGTTGCCGATCACGGGGTAGTCGGCGGCGCGCTGCTCGGAGGCCGGCCGGAAGTCCTGCGCCGCGTCCATGCGCACCGCGCCGGGCGCGAGCGCCAGCATCATGGCCGTCTCGGACTGGCCGGCGTGCACGTCGAAGCGGTCCAGCGCGATGGGGCGGCCGGCGGCGTCGGCCAGCGGCAGGTTGAACCAGCTCACGCTCCACACCAGCAGGTCGTGCGCCTCGCGCAGCTCGCGGGCGACGATGTCCATCGCGCCGACGTGGCCGCCGTGCGCGTTGAACAGCACCAGCTTCTTCAGCCCGGCGCGGGCCACGCAGGCGCCGATCTCCTTCCACATGCGGATCAGCGTCTCGGCCGAGAGCGTGAGCGTGCCGGCGAAGCGCGCGTGCTCCGGGCTGAGGCCGATGGCCTGCGTGGGCAGGAACAGCACCGGCAGCGCCGCCGGCAGCAGCGGCAGGGCCGCCCGCACGATGCCGTCGGCCAGCACGGTGTCCACCTCCAGCGGCAGGTGCGGGCCGTGCTGCTCGGTGGCGCCCAGCGGCAGCACGGCGACGGCGGCGGCCGGGTCGAGGGCGGCGAAGTCGCGGGTGCCGAGCTGGGCCCAGAAGCGGGGCGGCGGGGAGGCGGTCATGGCGCGATCTTAGGCGCGCCGGCGTGCTCAACGCAGGGAGGTCGTCTCGCGCTCGCGGGACTGGATCTTCTCGGCGCGGGCGATCGCGGCCTCCAGCGCCGCCAGGCTGGTGCTGGCCTCGCC
>NZ_JBIQNC010000105.1:0-17404 GCF_044462705.1 Xenophilus sp. | reverse complement strand
CCAGCCTTGCTGCGCGCGGGCGCCTTGCATCCAGCCCCTTTGCGAAGCAACGCGATCCCCTTCCATAGGGTTAACAGGCCCTAGGCCGGACGGCCGGTGCGCGGCCCGGCGTGCGGCGCCGCGCTTCCTTGTCTACGATGGCGGACTGGCACCGCTCTTGCAGGTCCGCGTCATGCGCTATCGCACCACCCTCGGCGGCCAGGTCTTCGGCTTCGCGGACCTGCGGCAGGTCATGGCCTGCGCCAGCCCGCCCCGCTCGGGCGACGCGCTGGCCGGCATCGCCGCCGCCAGCGCGCAACAGCGCATGGCGGCGCGCTACGTGCTCGCCGAGACGCCGCTCGCGCGCTTCCTCGACGAAGCGCTCGTTCCCTACGAAGAGGACGACGTCACCCGCCTGATCATCGACACGCACGACGCGGCCGCCTTCGCGCCAGTCGCACACCTGACGGTCGGCGACCTGCGCAACTGGCTGCTGGGCGATGCCGCCACGCCGCAGGCGCTGGCCGCGCTGGCGCCCGGCCTCACGCCCGAGATGGCCGCCGCCGTCTCCAAGCTGATGCGCAACCAGGACCTGGTGGCCGTGGCGCGCAAGTGCCACGTGACGGCGGCCTTCCGCGACACGCTGGGCCTGCCCGGCCACCTGGCGGTGCGGCTGCAGCCCAACCACCCGGCCGACGCGCCGCGCGGCATCGCCGCCTCCACGCTCGACGGGCTGCTGTACGGCGCGGGCGACGCGGTCATCGGCATCAATCCCGCCTCGGACAGCCTGGCGGCACTCGATGGCCTGCTGCGGATGCTGGACGAGCTGATCTCGCGCTTCGCCATCCCCACGCAGAGCTGCGTGCTCACCCACGTCACCCACACGCTGCGGCTGATGGAGCGCGGCGCGCCGGTGGACCTGGTGTTCCAGTCCATCGGCGGCACCGAGAAGACCAATCGCAGCTTCGGCGTCTCGCCCGCGCTGCTGGACGAGGCGCACGCCGCCGCGCTGTCGCTGGCGCGCGGCACGGTGGGCGACCACTGCATGTACTTCGAGACCGGCCAGGGCAGCGCCCTGTCGGCCGACGCGCACCACGGCGTCGACCAGCAGACCTGCGAGGCGCGCGCCTACGGCCTGGCGCGGCGCTACCGGCCGCTGCTGGTCAACACGGTGGTCGGCTTCATCGGCCCCGAGTACCTGTACGACGGCAAGCAGATCATCCGCGCCGGGCTGGAAGACCACTTCTGCGGCAAGCTGCTCGGCCTGCCGATGGGCTGCGACATCTGCTACACCAACCACGCCGAGGCCGACCAGGACGACATGGACACCCTGCTGGTGCTGCTGGGCGCGGCCGGCGTCAACTTCATCATGGGCGTGCCGGGGGCCGACGACGTGATGCTCGGCTACCAGAGCACCTCCTTCCACGACGCGCTCTTCCTGCGGCAGACGCTGGGCCTGAAGCGCGCGCCCGAGTTCGAGGCCTGGCTGCAGCGCATGGGCATCACCGATGCCGAGGGCCGGCTCGCGCCGCCCGTCGCCGGGCGGCTGGCGAACCAGATGAACGCGCTGAAGGCGCTGCAATGAGTGCCGCCCGGCCGCTCCGAAGGCGCTCGCACCCGCAGTGCGAAGCACGGAGGGTAGCCCAGTGAGCGGCGACGCCCCGCCCCTCGTCACGCCCGATCCCTGGCAGGCATGGCGCGCCGCCACGCCCGCGCGCCTGGCGCTGGGGCGCGCCGGCGCCGCCCTGCCCACCGACGAGACGCTGCGCTTCGGCTGGGCGCACGCGATGGCGCGCGACGCCATCCATGCCGCGCTGGACGTGCCGGCGCTGGCGGCCGCCCTGCAGGCGCCGGGCCGGTCCGTGCTGCAGGTGCGCAGCCGCGCGCCCGACCGCGCCGCCTACCTGCGCCGGCCGGACCTGGGCCGCCGCCTGGACGAAGAGGACGCGCGGCGCATCGCCGCGCACCGGCCCGGCACCGGGGCGGATCTGTGCGTGGTGGTCGGCGACGGCCTGTCCTCGCTGGCCGTGGCGCGGCACGCGGCGCCGCTGCTGGCGGCGCTGCAGCCCCGCCTGCCTTCCTCCCTGCGTTGGTCGCCGGTCGTGATCGCCACGCAGGCGCGCGTGGCGCTGGCCGACGAGGTGGGCGAATGCCTCGGCGCGCGCCTGGCCGTGATGCTGATCGGCGAGCGGCCCGGCCTCAGTTCGCCGGACAGCCTGGGCATCTACCTCACCCACGGGCCACGCGTCGGCTGCCACGACGCGCAGCGCAACTGCATCTCGAACGTGCGGCCCGAGGGGCTGGGCTACGAGGCGGCCGCCTTCAAGCTGGCCTGGCTGGTGCGCGAGGCGCTGCGGCGCGGACTGACGGGCGTGGAACTGCGGGACGAGAGCGACCGGGACGCGGCGGTGGACGCGCCCGCGCCGGCCGGCCCCGGCATCAGTACCTGATGCGGATGCCGGCCTTGACGCCGTGCCTTTCCCTGCCGTCCGACTCGACGCCGCCGGTGAGCGAGACGGCCCCGCCGGTGCTCCCGCCCATCGAATAGCTCGGCCGCGTCGAGGAGGTATCCATGCCGCCGTACAGGCCGCTGCCGTCCTTGCGCTTGACGCCGACGACGGCGCCCTCGGTGTGCATGGAGGTCTCGGTGGGCGCCAGCTTCGGCGCGACGTAGACGCTGCCCTTGTCGTCGCTGTCCACCGGCAGCTTCACCTCGTCGGCCCAGGCGGCCGCAAGGGGCGCCGCGGCGAGCAGCAGGCCGGCGAGCGTGCGGATGCGGATCGCGGAATGCATCCGCCGCAATGTGCCACGGCGCGCCGGCTGCCGTTGTGGGACGTCGCCGGCAATCCCGGCGCCGTCGGCATCAATGCCACAGCAGCGACAGGCCCTGGGACACGCTCGCGGCCAGGCCGCCGGCGCTGATGACCAGGCCGAGGATGCGACGGGGACGGGAAAGCAGCTTCATGGTCTGCAAATGTTAAAAAGCCCGGGCCCGCGCGTGAAGTTGATTGCCTTCATCGCGGCGATAGACGCCCGCCCGTTCCCAGGTGACCCAGGAGACACGCCATGACCGACCGCTACCCCCTCGCCGAACTCAAGGATTTGCCGGAGGACATCCGCGCCAAGGTGCTCGAAGTGCAGGAGAAGGCCGGCTTCGTGCCCAACGTGTTCCTCGCCCTGGCGCGGCGGCCTGCCGAGTGGCGCGCCTTCTTCGCTTATCACGACGCGCTGATGGAGCCCGAGAGCGCGGGCCGCACCAGCAACCTGAGCAAGGGCGACCGCGAGATGATCGTCACCACCACCAGCGCGGCCAACCAGTGCCTGTACTGCGTGGTGGCGCACGGCGCGCTGCTGCGCATCTACGAGAAGAAGCCGATGGTGGCCGACCAGGTGGCGGTGAACTGGCGCAAGGCCGACATCACGCCGCGCCAGCGCGCCATGCTCGAGTTCGCGATGAAGGTCTGCCAGCGCTCGCACGAGGTCGACGAGTCCGACTTCGGCGCGCTGCACGCGCACGGCTTCGACGACGAGGACATCTGGGACATCGCGGCGATCACCGCCTTCTTCGGCCTGTCGAACCGGCTGGCCAGCTTCAGCGGCATGCAGCCCAACCCCGAGTTCTATCTGATGGGCCGCGTGCCGCGCGAGAAGAAGTAGCAGTGGTCGCGGATCAGGCTGGGTCCGCCGCGCGGCAGCGCGCGAAGGCATCGAGCGCACCGCGGTAGGTCGGGCTCCTCACGTCCATCAGCCCCAGCACGGTGGGATAGAGGTTGTCGTGCGTCAGTTCGGCCTCGGTGCCGGCACGCAGGCAGCCGCCGGCGAGGCCGGCGCGCCGGCCCAGGCCGCCGTCGAGCCAGGCGACGAAGGGCACGTGCTTCTGCACCTCCGGCGCCAGGCGGTATGGCATGCCGTGCAGGTACAGGCCGTACTCGCCCAGCGACTCGCCGTGGTCGCTCATGTACAGCATCCCGGTGTCGTAGCGGGCCGACTGCGCCTTCAGCCAGTCGATCGTGCCGGCGAGGAAGTGGTCGGTGTAGGCGATCGAGTTGTCGTAGGCGTTCATCAGCTCGGCGTTGCTGCATTCCGACAGCGTGTTGGTGCGGCACTCCGGCAGGAAGCGCTTGAAGGCCTGCGGCGAGCGCTTCGCATAGGCCGGGCCGTGGCTGCCAAGCTGGTGCAGCACCAGCACCACGCCGCGCGCCGTGCGCTCCGGCGGCAGTGCGGCGATGCGCCGGTCCAGGCCCTCCAGCAGCAATGCATCCAGGCATTCGTCGCCGCCGCACTGCGCCGGATGCGCCGCCACGGCGGCCGCGTCGTTCACCTGCGCATGGGGCACGCGCTCGCACACGCCCTTGCAGCCGCCCTGGTTGTCCAGCCACAGCACGGCCAGGCCGGCGGCCTGCAGCACGTCCAGCAGGTTCTCGTGCTCGCTGCCGCGGTCCTCGTAGCCCTGTCGGCCCAGGTGCGAGAACATGCACGGCACCGAGGCCAGCGTGCTGGTGCCGCACGAGTGGACGTTGCGCCAGCTCAGCACGCCGCGCGCCGCCAGCTCGGGCGTGGTGTCGCGCGCATAGCCGTTCAGCCCGAAGTGGTCGGCGCGCGCCGTCTCGCCCACCACCAGCACCAGCAGCGGCGGCTTCGCCTGCGCCGCGTAGCTCGGCCCGAGCGCCGCGCCGGCGGTGATCGGCAGCAAGGGGCGGCTGCGCTGGAACATCGGCCGCAGCGCCGCGGCGCCGGTCGAATACACGGCGGCCAGCGGGTTCATCATGTAGCGCAGGTGGGGCTCGCTGCGCATCAGCGGCGCCAGCACGCGCGACATCGCCACCGCGCCGGCTGCGCACGCGGCCAGCGCCGCGATCAGCAGCAGGGCGTTGCGCCACAGGCGCGGCCACCAGCGCTCCGGCAGCAGCGGCACGCGCGCGAGCCACAGCACGGCCGGCGCCGCCACCAGCAGCACGCTGACCAGCAGGCGCAGGCTCAGCAGGTCGCGCGCCTCGCCGGGGTCCGTCTGCAGCACGCTGGCGGCCATCGACGGGTCCATCACCATGCGGTAGGCGAACGCGTAGTACTGCACCACCGCCGCGACCACCACCAGCGCCATCCACAGCGGCTTCATCCAGCGCGACCAGGCGGTGAGCGCCAGCAGCGCCACCGTGCCGCTCAGCAGCAGCCAGGCCATGCCCAGCACGGCGGGCAGGTACACGCTGGGCGCGCGGCCGATGCGCGCCAGCTCGGCCCACAGCGGCCAGTTGGCCGCCAGCAGCAGGTACACGGCCAGCCAGCACACCACGCTGCGCACCGAGCGCGGGCGGTCCAGCCAGGCCACGGCGCGGGCCGTCAGGTCGGTGAGGAACGGCGGGAACCGGGAAGACGCGGCGCGCGAAGGCAGGAAGACGGGCGGCAGGGCTGACATGCCGCCAGTCTCGAAACCGGCACTGAAACGCCCCTGAACGCGCCGCTCAGACAGCGTTCAGCTTGGTGTCGCGCTTCGCGTCCTGGCGGCGCACCGTGGCGCGCACGAGCGCATCGACGGCCCAGCCCACCGTCCAGCACACCCATCCGCTCCACAGCGTGTGGCTGAGGAAGTGCGCGCCGCGCAACTGCTGCCCGATGCCGAACGCCAGCCCCGCCGCGAGGGCCGCGCTCAGCCAGCACGCCGCGGCGCGCGGCGCCCGCCGCCGCAGCGCGAACCACCCACCGACGAAGGCGAAGGCGGCCGAGGCGTGGCCGGCCGGAAAGCAGTGGCCCGGCCCGCCGTCGCGCACGCCCCAGGCCCAGTGCGAGACATGCGCCGCCGTGCCGCCGAACGCGCGCAGGTCCCACGGGCAGCTCGTGTGGCTGGCATGCTTGAGCAGCGTGACCGCACCGACCGCCGCCAGCGTGCCGAGCACCAGTTGCCAGCGCTCGGCGCGCGCCAGTTCCCGGAACAGGCCCACCGGCCAGCGCACCATGGCCAGCAGGCCCAGCACCAGCGCCCAGCTCAACGTCTTGCCGCCCCGGTGCATGGCCGAGGCCAGCCAGAACGCGTCGCGCAGCGGGAAGCCGGCCGGCGTGCCGGACTGCTGCGCCAGCCACAGGTCGCCGCCACCGGCGTCCCAGGCCAGCAGCAGCGCCAGGGAGCCGAGCGTGGCGGCCAGGGGGACGGAAGGACGCATGGGCGCAAAAGGCGGCGAGCCTAGCGGCGCAGCCTGAATGCAGGCTGAAGCGCACAGCCCGTAGACTGGCCACGCCCCCGCCGCCAACACCATCCTGCCCCCGATGCGCATCCTGCTCGTCGAAGACGACCTCCCCCTGTCCGACGCGGTGTGCAGCTACCTGCGCGCCAAGGCCTTCGTGGTCGACGCCGTGCCGGGCCTGGCGCAGGCGCGCGCCTCGCTGCGCTCCGCCCAGTACGCCGCCGTGCTGCTCGACCTGCACCTGGGCGACGGCGACGGCCTGGCGCTGCTGCCCGACCTGCGCGCACTGCGCGAGCGGCCCATCGTCATCGTGCTCACGGCGCGCGACCAGGTGACGGACCGCATCCGCGGGCTGGACGCCGGCGCCGACGACTACCTCATCAAGCCCTACGACCCGGCCGAGCTGCTGGCGCGCCTGCGCGCGGTGGAACGCCGGCGCAGCACCAGCCAGTCGGCGCTGCTGCGCCTGGGCACGCTGGAGATCGACCTGGGCAACGACCTGGTGCGCCGCCGCGGCGTGCCGGTGGCGCTGACGCGCAAGGAGTGGGCGCTGCTGCGCGTGATGGCCAGCCGCCCGGAACGCATCCACACCCGCGAGGCGCTGCAGGACGCGCTGTACGGCTTCGACGACGAGGCCGACAGCAACACGCTGGAAGTCTTCATCAGCCGCCTGCGGCGCAAGCTGGGGCGCGCGCGCATCCAGACGCTGCGCGGCCTGGGCTACCGGCTGGCCGCATCGGACGCCGACGATGACTGAACACCGCCCCGGCTCGCTCGCGGCCCGGCTGGCGCGCACGCTGATCCTGTCCGTCGGCGGCGTGTGGCTGGCCTGCGTGCTGGGCGTGGTGTGGTACGTGGACCGCGAGATCAACTTCAACTTCGACAACGAGCTGGTCGAGGTGTCGCACCGCATGTTCGACATCGCCGCCGAGCAGTACGACCAGCTCTCGCACGGCCAGGTGCCGCAGGCGCCGCTGGTGGCGCCACCGCCGATGTTCATCGAGGACGAGGTGATCTACCAGGTGGTGGACGGCGGCACGCGGGTGCTGCTGCGCTCGTCCAACGCCACGCCGGAGATCTTCGACGTGCCGCTGGCGCCCGGCTTCCAGGACACGCGCGAGTGGCGCATCTACACCGTGCGGCACCCGACGCGCGACCTGTTCATGCAGGTGGCCGACCCGATCGGCGAGCGCCGCCACGCCGTCAACCGCACGCTGGTGGGGCTGATCGTGCCGATGATCGCGGTGCTGCCGCTGCTGGCGCTGGTGCTGCGCCAGATCGCGCGCCGCGAGCTGCGCGTGCTGCAGCGGCTGGCCGACGAGATTGCGCTGCGCAGCGGCGCCGACCTGCGGCCGATCCGCCTGCCCGGGCTGCCGCAGGAGCTGCGCTCGGTGGCCGACGACGTCAACCGCCTGCTGGAGCGCCTGTCGCACGCGCTCGACGTCGAGCGGGCGCTGGCCGCCAACGCCGCGCACGAACTGCGCACGCCGCTGGCGGCGGCGCGCCTGCGCCTGCAGACCGCGCTGGAGCACACGCTGGACCGCGCCGAGGTCGAGGCCGCGCTGGCCGCGCTGCGCACCCTGAGCCACCGCACCGAGAAGCTGCTGCAGCTCTCGCGCGCCGAGTCGGGCGCCTCGCTGGCGCGCACGCCGGTGGACCTGGTGCGCCTGGCCGGCACCGTGGCCGAGGAGTTCTGGCAGGACGAATCCGCCGCCCGGCTGCTGGAGCTGAAGGTGCCCGACGCGCCGGCGGCGCCCGCCGTCGGCGACGTGGATGCGCTGGCGATCGCCCTGCGCAACCTGGTGGAGAACGCGCTGCGCTATGGCCAGGGCGCGGGCGTCACGCTGGAGGTCGCTGCGCCCTGCACGCTGATCGTGCGCGACGCCGGCCCCGGCGTCACGCCCGAGCAGCTGGGCACCCTGCGCCGACGGCACGTGCGCCACGGCGACGACCGCACCGGCTACGGGCTGGGGCTGTCGATCGTGGCCACCATCGTGCAGCAGCACGGCGCACGGCTCGAACTGGCCTCGCCGCCCGCCGGGCTGCCGCAAGGCTTCGAAGCGCGCATCGTGCTGCCGCCGGCTTGAACCTTATTTCTTAGCCGGGCCATGATCGCGATCCACCTCATGGCGAGCGCTTTGCCTGCCGGCCTCCGATGAACCCAGAATAGCCGCCTGGCAAGCATGCCGCGCGGCTGGAATGAGCGACAACATCTCGAGTGAACTGAAAGCATCGGCGGATCCGCCTGCCGAGACCGCAGGGTGGTCCCTGCTGGCGCGCCTGAAGCCGTTGGCGCGGGAACAGCTCTCGGACCTGGCGCCGCCTGCGGCGGCCGGCGTGCCGGCCTGCGTGCTGTTCCTCGCCTTCGGCCACGCTGCGGCGCGAGCGCAGGTGGCCTGCATCACGGCCGACAGCTTCGACCGCGCCTGGGCTGCCGCCGAACAGGCCATGCAGCGCCGGGCCGGCGAATCCACGGCGCCCCCTGCCTGGCTGCGCATCGACCGCGTCGCACAGGTGCAGCCGCTGACATGGACGCAGCTGCAGGCGCTGCTGAGCAAGGTCAAGCGCAACTACCTGCGCTCGGGCATCGCCTTCGATGCGGACTTCAGGCAAGCCCTGCTCGAACAGGAGCTGGGTGCCAACGCCATCCTCTACGACAACGATCACGAAGCCTGCACTCCCCATGCAGCCAACCTGCGCGCCTACACCCGCCTGCGCTTCGGCCGCGCGCTGGACTGGCCCGAATCTCCCGACACGCCGCTGTGGCTGTTCGACACCCGCGCCGTCTTTGCCGACCACGACGGCCTGCACGTCATCGAGCACGAAGGCCGCCAGAGCGGCTACCGCCTGCTGCCCGAATGGGGCCCGCGCTGCGTGCGCGAAGTGATCGCGCGCGGCGCCGACCACCTGGGCCGCCAGGTGCAGCCCTCGGGCCGGTACCACTACGGCTGGTTCCCCTGCTTCGACCGGCCCATTCCGACCTACAACACGCTGCGTCACGCCAGCTCGACCTACGCATTGCTGGAAGCATGGGAAGTCACGCAGGACCCCACGCAGTTCGAAGCCATCGAGCGCGCGCTGCACTGGCTGGCCACGCAGGCCATCCGCCACCTGCCGCTGCCCGACGGCGACACGGCCGCCTTCCTGGTGGACACGGGTGACGAGATCAAGCTCGGCGGCAACGCCGTGTGCCTGCTGGCCTTCACCAAGCACGCGCAGCTGACCGGCAGCACCGCCTACCGGCCGTTGCTGGACCGGCTGGCGCGCGGCGTGCTGCACATGCAGAAGCCCGACACCGGCGGCTTCGTGCATGTGCTGAACCACCCGGACCTCGGCGTCAAGCAGGAGCAGCGCATCATCTACTACGACGGCGAGGCGGCCTTCGGCCTGATGCGCCTGTACGGACTGACGCGCAACCCGCTCTACCTGCAGGCGGTGGAGCGGGCCTTCGACCATTTCATCGCCGCCGGGCACTGGCGCGCGCACGACCACTGGCTCGGCTATTGCGTGAACGAGCTGACGCTGTACCGCCCGCAAGCGCGCTACTACCGCTTCGGGCTGGACAACGTGCGCGACCACCTGGACTTCGTGCTCGGGCGCATCACCACCTTCCCCACGCTGCTGGAACTGATGACGGCAGCCGAGCGCATGATCGTGCGGCTGCAGGCCGACCCCGAACATGCGGGCCTGCTGCAGGGCTTCGATCTCGACAAGTTCCACCGCGCGCTGGAACACCGCGCACGCTACCTGCTCGACGGCCATTTCTGGCCCGAGCTGGCGATGTTCTTCAAGAACCCGGCGCGCATCGTCGGCAGCTTCTTCATCCGCCATCACGGCTGGCGCGTGCGCATCGACGACGTGGAGCACTACCTGTCGGGCCTGATCGCCTACCTGCAGTACCGCGAAGGCCCGGTTCGCGCCGCCGGTGCACCGCGCAAGGGGCCCGTGGTGCTGTGGGGCGGCGACGTGAACCTGGGCCGCCGCCAGCACCACATCGCCGAACGCCTGGGCGTGGCGCGCGTGCTGGCGCCGGTGCGCGCCATCGCGCGGGCCGACCTGAGCATCGTGAACCTGGAATGCGTGGTGGCCACCGGCGGCGAGCGCGCCGTGGCCAAGGGCGAAGGCGGCCCCTACTACTTCCGCGCCCGGCCCGCGATGCTGGAGGTGCTCACCGCGGCGGGTGTGCGCATGGTCGGCACGGCCAACAACCATTCGGGCGACTATGGCCCGCAGGCCGTGCGGGAGCATCTGCAGTGGCTGGCGCGCGCAGGCATCGCGCAGGCCGGCAGCGGGCGCCATGCCGACGAGGCGCTGCAGCCGGCGTGGGCTTCGGCCGGGCCGCTCGCCGTGGCACTGTTCTGCGTCGACAGCACCCAGCCGCGCTTTGCCGCAGGCCCGGACTCGCCCGGCTGCGCGTACCTGCCGCCGGCCGACCCCGGCGCCTGGACCGCCGCGCTCGCGCCCCGCATCGCCCAGGCACGCGAACGCGCGGACCTGGTGCTGGTGGCCGTGCACTGGGGCGGCAACCACAGCGAACGGCCCTCGGCCGCGCAGGTGGCCCTGGGCCGGGCGCTCATCGAAGCGGGTGCCGATGCGGTGCTGGGTGCGTCGGCACACCGGCTGCAGGGCCTCGGCACGCACCAGGGCCGGCCCATCGTGTACGACGCGGGCGACCTGCTCTTCGACGCCAAGCGCCGCGACGGCGGCGCGGGCGGCGTCTTCGAGCTGGAGGTCAGCGCGCACGGCGTTGAGCGCGTGGTCTTCGTGCCGGTTCAGGTCGGTTTGGGCCAGAGTCTCGAACTGCAGGGCGAGGCGCGCAGCGCGGCGGCCCGCCGCTATGCCGAGCGATGCGCAGACCTGGGCACGCCGCTGGCGCTGCGCGAGGACGGCACGGCCGCGCTCGAACTGGCACCGCCCGTGCGGCCCGCACGCGCCACGCCGGCGCTGCCGCCGCCCCTGCGCTGCGACCTGCGCGCCATCCGCGCGCCGCTGCCCATGCCCGCCGATGCACGGGTGCAGGAAGTCCCGCCCGAAGCGCGGCTGGCCCGGCCGCTGCAGTTGGGGCCGCTGCGGCTGCTGGGCCTGGCCGTCGAGCCGAAGACGCCCTTGACGACGCGCCAAAGCCCCTGGGTGCGCAGCTATTGGTGCTGCGACGCGCCGGTGCCGCAGGACCTGCGGCTGGACCTGCGCGCCGTGCCGCTGGCCGCGGCGCCGCGCGAGCCGTGGGGCCTGGGCATGGACCACGATCCCTGCGACTGGCTCTGGCCCACGACCCGCTGGCAGCCCGGCCACATCCATGTGGACCTGTGCCCGCTGCGCCCGCCGCCGCTGGGCGAGATCGCCAACGGCCGCCTGCAACTGCAGGTGGCGCTGGTACAGGGACGCGAGCGGTCGCACGTGCAGGATCTGGACTGCTTCGTCGACGTGGCGATCCCCGGCCGGCCGGACGCCCGGGCGCCTGTGCCGTCCGGCCCCACGCAAGCCGCTGCGCCACCGATCTACCGCACGGACTTCGACGAGGCCCTGCTGCGCAGCGTGCCCGGCCAGACCTGGGACGCCGCCCAGCTGGCGGGCATCACGGGCGGCCGCTGGCTGGTCGAGCCGCCGCCGGGCTGGTTCGTGCGCTCGGTGGTCTCGGGCGCGAAGCATGTGGCGTTGCGGCAGGGCCCGGTGCTCTTCGTGGCCAACGACGACGCCCAGCGCAGCCGCCACGAGCAGCACACGAAGCCGCCCGCCCGCCCGCTGGACCGGCATGATCTGCTGGCCGGCCTGCAAGACCGCATCGCCGGCGCCATCGTCTCGCGGCGGGTGCGCGGGCTGTCGCCCCGGCTGCCGCTGCTGCAGGTCGAGGATCCGATCCGCGCCGTGATGGAGCTGGGCTTCGCGGCGCGCGCCCGCTATCGCGGCGAGGTCGTCGCCGTCACCGGCACGGTGGGCAAGTCCAGCACGCTGAACATGCTGGTGCAGGCGCTGGGCGGCCCCGAACACGTGCTCGGCAGCATCGACAACTACAACTCGCGCGTGGGCGCACCCACCGCCCTGGCCAGCCTGGCACCGGAGCATGAGGCGGCGGTGATCGAGGTGGCCCAGAGCGCGCTGTGGATGAAGCGCGGTCCGATCACGCGGCAGGTGCGGCCGACCATCGCGCTGATCACCGCCATCGGCCATTCGCAGACCCAGCACCGCGTGCGCTCCATCGAAGACGTGGTGAAGTGGAAGACGCGCGTGTTCGACGGACTCGAGGGCGCCGCGGTTGCGGTCTTCGGCGATCACCTGCCGCACCTGGCGCAGGTCCGGGCGCAGGCGCGCCGGCACGCGCGGCGCAGCATCGTCTACGGCCGCGGCAGCGACTGCGAGCTGCGGCTGGTGGACGTGCAGGCCAGCGCCTACGGCTCCTGGGCCACCGTGCAGGTCGGCGCCCGGACCTGCCGCTTCTACGTGCCCATGCCCGGTGCAGGCATGGTGGCCAACGCCCTGGCGGTGGCGGCCGTGCTGCATGCGATGGGCCGCGACGTGGAGGCCGGCATGGCGCGGCTGGCCGGCATGGCTGCCTCGCTGGGCCGGCTGCAATGGCACAGCCTGGCCTGGGACGGCCGCCGCGCCGAGGTGCTCGACGACAGCTGGAACGCCGAGGTCGCCTCCATGGTCCACGCCTTCGGCGTGCTGGCGCTCAAGCCCGGCAACCGCAAGTGGGCCGCGCTCGGACGCATCGTGCACCTGGGCGACATGGCGCCGGAACTGCATCGCAGCCTGGCCGGGCCGCTTCTCGAAAGCGGCATCGAACGCGTGCTGACCCATGGCGAGGAGATGACGCATCTGCGCGCCGAACTGCCGCCCGAACGCCTGGGGCCGCATTTCGAGAGCGCCGACACGATGGCCCGGTGGCTGCACGCGCATCTGCAGGACGGCGATGCGCTGCTGATCAAGGGCTCCCGCCGCGACTCGGATTTCGGCGAAGTCTTTCCCCGGCTGCAGGCGCTGTGCCGGGCGTCGCCCCGGCCATGAAACCCATCCTGCGGCCGCTGCTTCGCCTGGCCGGCGCCGCCCTGCTGGCCTGCCTGGCCCCCGGCAGCGCGCTGGCGCTGCGGGCCGCCGACGCGCCCCTGCCCTGGAGCCAGGGCGCCAGCCGCGCCGAATGCCCCGACAGCGACGGCTACCTCTGGCTGCCGCTGGCCGGCGGCAACGCCTGCCTGCGCTATTTCGCGCCGGCGGGTCTGGATGGCGCCCGCACCGTCATCGTCTACCTCACGGGCGACCGCGACCGGCTGCTCCGGCTGCCGCCCGATCGGATCCCGGGCAACACCGCCCGGGCGCAGACGGCCCGCATGCAGCGCCTGTCGCGCCAGGCCGGCGTGCCGGTGGTGATGCTGGCGCGCCCCGGCACCTACGGCTCATCGGGCGACCACCGGCTGCGGCGGCGCCTGGCGGAGGAATTCGTACCGCTGTACGCCGCACTGGATCTGCTCCGGCAGCGCCATGGCATCGACCGCCTGGTGCTCTGGGGGCACAGCGGCGGCGCCACGGCCGCTGCCGCCATGCTCACGATGGGCCGCAGCGATGTCCGGTGCGCCGTGCTGACCTCGGCCGCCTTCGACTACCTGGAGCGCTGGCGCATCAACCGCACCCGGGGCGGGCCGGCGCCGTCGGTGCAGCGGGGGCAGGCCCTGGCGCGCGCCATGTACGACCCGCTGGCGCATGTCGACGGCGTGGTGCGCGACGCGCGGCGGACGGTGCACGTGCTCGGCGATCCACGCGACACGATCACCCCCTTCGCGCTCCAGACCGGGTTTGCGCGAGCCTTGCAGCAGGCCGGGCACCGAGCCGTCGTGCAACAGGAACGAGGAAAGCCGCCGGAGCATCACGACCTGCGCGAAGAGGCCGGGTTCCGCCGGGCCGCAGCCTGCGCGCGAGGCGACTGAGCGCGCTTCCCGAAGGGCGTCGGTTCGTCCCGTCAGTCCGGCACCGTCACCAGCTCGCGCAGCCAGCCGGGCAGCTCGCTGGCCTTCTGCTTCGGGAAGTCGACCCAGATGGTGGTCGCGCCGCCAGCCGCATGGATGACGCCAGGCTTGTCGGTGCGCTCCATCGTGCCCCAGCTCTCGAAGGTAGTGCGGCCCGGGTCGCTCACGTACATCTTCAGCAGCACGTCGCCCGGGTATTCGAGCTGGCGGTAGAAGTTGCAGAAGGCGTTGACGATCACCATGCCCTCGCCTTCCGGGTCGGGCTGGAAGCCGATGGAACGCATCCAGTCGATGCGGGCCGTCTCCAGGTAGCGGAAGTAGGTGGTGTTGTTCAGGTGGCCCATGGCATCCATGTCGCCCCAGCGGATGGGGATGACCGTTTCGTAGACCAGTTTCTTGCGTTCGGGGATCTCGATCTTCATGGGCGTCGGTGTCGTTCAGGGGAATGGCCTGCCGGGGGCGGCTGAATAGAATGGATTGTTACGCCCCTTCACTCCAAACGCAGAGACCCCGATGACCCCAGACGAAATCCTGGCCCAGTACGGCCCGCGCGAGGCCATGGAATACGACGTCGTGATCGTAGGCGCCGGCCCCGCCGGCCTCTCCGCGGCGATCCGCCTGAAGCAGCTCGCGGAGCAGAACGGCAAGGAGATCTCCGTCGTCGTGCTCGAGAAGGGCTCCGAGCCCGGCGCCCACATCCTCTCGGGCGCCGTGATGGACCCGCGCGCGCTGACCGAGCTGATCTCCGACTGGAAGGACAAGGGCGCGCCGCTGAACCAGCCCGTCACCGACGACGCGTACGTCTTCCTCAGCGAGACCGGCGGCGTGCGCGTGCCGAACATGTTCCTGCCCCCCTTCGCGCAGAACCACGGCAACTACATCGTGAGCCTGGGCAACGTGGTGCGCTGGCTGGCGCAGCAGGCCGAGGAACTGGGCGTGGAGATCTTCCCCGGCTTCCCGGCCGCCGAGGTGCTCTACAACGAGGACGGCTCGGTCAAGGGCGTGGCCACCGGCAACATGGGCGTCGGCAAGGACGGCGAGCCCACCGAGAACTTCCAGCTCGGCATGGAGCTGCACGGCAAGTACACGCTGTTCTGCGAGGGCGCGCGCGGCCACCTGGGCCGCCAGCTCATCAGCCGCTTCAAGCTCGACGCCGACAGCGACCCGCAGAGCTACGCCATCGGCGTCAAGGAGCTGTGGGAGATCGACCCCAGCCGCCACACGCCCGGCTTCGTCATGCACACGGCCGGCTGGCCGATGGACGAGATGACCTACGGCGGCGCCTTCCTCTACCACCTGGAGGACAACAAGGTCGCCATGGGCTTCGTCACCGGGCTGGGCTACCGCAACCCGTACATGAGCCCCTTCGAGGAGTTCCAGCGCTGGAAGACGCACCCGCGCATCCGCTGGTACCTCACCAACGACCAGGGCGAGGTCACCGCCAAGCGCCTGTCCTACGGCGCGCGCGCCATCACCGCGGGCGGGCTGCTGTCGCTGCCCAAGACGGTGTTCCCGGGCGGCGCGCTGGCCGGCTGCGACGCGGGCTACCTGAACGTGGGCCGCATCAAGGGCAGCCACAGCGCCATCAAGACGGGCATGCTCGCGGCCGACGCCGCCTTCGAGGCGGTAATGGCCGGCCGCGCCGGCGACGAGCTCTCGGCCTACCCCGAAGCCTTCGAGAAGAGCTGGCTGTACACCGAGCTGAACAAGGACCGCAACTTCAAGAACTGGTTCAAGAAGGGCCTGACGGTGGGCACGCTGATGAACGGCTTCGAGCAGTTCGTGCTGCGCGGCCACGTCCCGTGGACGCTGCACCGCGACAAGCCCGACCACGCCCTGCTGGAGCCGGCGAGCCAGCACAAGCCGATCGCCTACCCCAAGCCCGACGGCAAGCTGACCTTCGACCGGCTGGGCTCGGTCTTCGTGAGCAACACCAACCACGAGGAGAACCAGCCCGCGCACCTGACGCTGAAGGACGCGACGGTGCCCACCCGCATCAACCTGCCCGAGTACGCGGGGCCGGAGGGCCGCTACTGCCCGGCCGGGGTGTACGAGTTCGTGCCCGACGAGGCCAACGCCGGCGCGCAGCGCCTGCAGATCAACGCGCAGAACTGCGTGCACTGCAAGACCTGCGACATCAAGGACCCGACGCAGAACATCGTGTGGGTCACGCCCGAGGGCGGCGGCGGCCCCAACTACGTGGGCATGTAGCGGCGGCTGCCGCGGCCGCGGGAAGGCGCCTCCGGGCGCCTTCGTCGTTTGCGGGGCGCCGCTATGCTCCGGGGACCAAGGAGACCCGAGACCATGCACATCGTCATCACCGGCGGCGCCGGCTTCCTCGGCGCCCGCCTGGCGCGCACGCTGCTCCAGCAGGGGCGCCTGGCCCTGGACGGCCAGCCGGCGCGCGCCATCGAGCGCATCACCCTCGCCGACCGCGCGCCCGCGCCGGCCGACCTGGCAGCCGACCCGCGCATCGCCCAGGCCACCGGCGACCTGAACCAGCAGCTGGCCGACGCCGGCGCCGCCTTCTGGGCCGAGGCCGATGCGGTCTTCCACCTGGCCGCGGCGGTCAGCGGCGAATGCGAGGCCGACTTCGACCTGGGCATGCGCAGCAACTTCGCCGCCACCCATGCGCTGCTGGAGCGGCTGCGCGCGGCCGGCACGCGGCCGGTGCTGGTGTTCTCCAGCTCGCTGGCGGTCTTCGGCGCCGCGCCCGGGCAGCCGCTGCCGCCGGTCATCGAGGACGACACGCTGCCCACGCCGCAGACCAGCTACGGCATCCAGAAGTTCATCGGCGAGCAACTGGTGGCCGACTACACCCGCAAGGGCTTCGTGCGCGGCCGCAGCGTGCGGCTGATGACGGTGAGCGTGCGCCCGGGCCGGCCCAACGGCGCGGCCTCGGGCTTCTTCAGCGGCATGATTCGCGAGCCGCTGGCCGGCCTGCGCGCGCCCTGCCCGGTGCCCGACGACACGCCGGTGGCGCTGGCCTCGCCCGCGCGCACCGTCGAGGGCATCGTGCGCGCCGCCGAGGCCTCCGAGGCCGAATGGGGGCCGCGCACCGCCCTGAACCTGCCCTCGCTGGCGACCACGGTGGGCGAGATGGCGGCCGCGCTCGGCCGCGTCGCCGGCCCGGCGGCGCTCGCCCTGCTCGACCGCACGCCCGATCCGGCCATCATGCGCATCGTGCAGACCTGGCCCGGGCGCTTCGACGCCCGCCGCGCCGCGGCGCTGGGCCTGCAGGCGGACGCCAGCTTCGACGACGCGATCCGCGCCTACGTCCGTGAAAATCCC
>NZ_JBIQNC010000104.1:0-17408 GCF_044462705.1 Xenophilus sp. | reverse complement strand
ATCTGCCGCCTGGCCCAGCCCGTGGAACGATGTCGGCTTGAACGCATTGTTAGGCGCCCCCTTCGTATTCCTCAACATTGCCAAAATAGACGTCCCACCAGATAGGTAAGCCCAGACGAGCGAGACGCTCCAGCGTGGGTGAGTCCAATGACGGTCCGCCTTGGCCCGAGGACACCCAATAGCAGCAGATGTCGATTTCGCAACCGTGCTCTTTCAAGTGAGATAGGGCGGACTCTTTGCCGTCCAGTACGTCCAGTACGGCAGTGATGTGCGCCCGGCCATCTTGCAGCGGAGCGGAGGCTCGACTCTCCCAGTCCCAATAATGGCTTTCTCTGCGACTCCGATATTTTGAGGAGGGATCGAGCGGGCGAGCAACTGTGGGCTCGATCTCCAACAGCCTCGTAATCTCGTCGGGATGCATTGAAGTCGAGAACACGCGTATTGAGGCAAATGTTTCAAGGCAAGCCATCTAGCTCGTGCTCGCTGGTCAGGTTTGGTGTGGCACTGCGCCTAACGCTCAAGTTAAGCCGAATTGCAGCGCGTAGCTGGCAACATGGCAAGCTCTTTCTGCCATGTTGACGGAGTAGCGATGCAATTTCGGCTTGAACGCAATGTTAGGCATAAGCCCGCACCAAAATGACGCCAAACGGTAGAAGTGCCAGCAACGCTACGACTCCAAGGCAACCAGAATTTGAGCGGCTCGCGGAGTATCGCTCTCGCTCCTGATGCGGTCGGGACTGCAGCCACTTGGCATGGCAAGCTTGGCAGAAGAACTGAGTTTTGTTGCTGCGCCACGCTTCGATCGTGCGGTTGCTATGACGCGACACGGAATTGCACCGAGAACATCTGAATGTCTTTTCAGGAGGCAGTCGCTTCGGCAGCAGCTTGGACACGAGAGCTAGGCACCCCAGGGCCACGACACCAATTGCAAAGGCTATTTCAGGCGTCACGAAGCTCTCCCCTAATGCCTAACGCTCAAGTTAAGCCGAATTGCAGCGCGTAGCCGACAACATGGCAAGCTCTATTGGCCATGTTGTCGGCGTAGCGATGCAATTTCGGCTTGAACGCCTTGTTAGGTCGCAAATGGGGACCGCTGGTTACGTCGGTCCCACGCACCAGTTACTTTCCCTTGGACTGATATAGATCCGCTCCACAACTTCTGCACGAATGCATGTAGGTCGACCCGAATGGTGATCCGCTGACGTGCTTCATCCAAATGGAGGTGCCTGAGCAACTCGAACAGTGAACACGCCCATCCTTCACGAGATGTGGGAACTTGGCTTTGTATCTATCGAATGTCATCGGTGGATTCAACATTCTTTGGAGCACATAGATAGCCAGCCCGATAAGCGTCGCGTAGAACAAGAAGGTAAGTAACATCATGGCTCCTAATCGACGGACTCAAGATGATGAGTTGCCCGACCTAGCCGCGTGGGAAGTTGGTTGCCAGTAAAGCCTGCAACTGGCGCCTGAGCTCTGTAGGTTGCGGCGAGTTGATCCTCACGGGTGAGATAGGGTGGGTCCACAGTGGAGCTCAAAGTGGAGTCAGAATGAAAAGTGAGATGATTGCTGCCATGAACACCAGTGCCATGACGCTCATCATTCCTGGGTGTGTAGAGATATGGCAAGGCGTAAGCGCTCCCGAGTCGGCCGCATCGGCGGCACTTTTGATTGCGATTTCCCTTTTCTTGCGGAGACAAGTGGTGCGGCCTAACGCTCAAGTTAAGCCGAATTGGAGCGCGTAGCTGGCAACATGGCAAGCTCTTCCTGCCATGTTGACGGCGTAGCGATCCAATTTCGGCTTGAACGCAATGTTAGGTGCCGTCGCCGGGCTTTCGCTTTGAGATCACAGCGGCCTCTGCATGGTCCCCAAGTTGGACCCCGGACGTGACGCTGACTCTGTGAAATGATTGGCCAAGAAACTTTGCCAAGTAGTCCTCCGCGGTGCTCCATGGTGCGAGTTGCACATGAAATATGTTGCTAGAGGAGGCTACTAGTTTGGCTCCTGCTTGAAGCTCAAGCGGTGAAACCACAATCCCTCCGCTTGCGCCAAGATCCAGTATGCGAAATGCGACACCGCCGATTGATTCTTGGTTGAGGCGTCTATTTGTGTAGCGTCTGCACTCAATTACTAGAAATCCCCCAGCTATTGGGCTGTTGATTGCTTTTCCCTCAATCTCCCAAGTCGCTCCGCTCTCACCAACGAGGGACTGCTTGCCCTCAACCTCCTCGATCCCGAAACGATCGCGCAGATCGCTAAGCATGAACCTAGCTACATCCTCATAGGTCTGCCAAGTTTTGCGGGAAGCAACCATAGGCACCTAACGCTCAAGTTAAGCCGAATTGCAGCGCGTAGCCGGGCACATGGCAAGCTTTTTCTGCCATGTGAACGGCGTAGCGATGCAATTTCGGCTTGAACGCATTGTTAGATTTGCCCTCAGAATACTTGGAGATCGTCAGGCAACTGCTTGTTGAGGGCCGACAAGAAATCAGCTGTTTTTGCCCCAATTGGCCACTTGGGTGCGCCGGCGCAAGAGAACGACTGGCTTGCCCCGGAAAATGTGACCTCCATGGCAGCAGCGGTGCCGTCGACCACCTTGCCGCAGCCGGCACCAAAGTCTGTTGAGTCGGCGGCGAGACGCAATAGCCTCGCCGCCTCTGCAGTGGTGAGGTGGAATTGCTCATCGCGCGGTATGACGTGCGGTGGACCATAGCGGCGCACGTTAAGTGAGCCGCTAGCAGAAAGCGCCACAGTGAACTGGGCCTCAAACGGAGCGCCGCCTGTCTTTAGCGACAGAGAGTCAGTTCGCAATACGCTAGGCCCAGCCGCGCTGCAGCCGAGGCTAAGAAAGCAGATGGCGACAGTTGCGATGATGCGCATGGCAGATCTAACGCTCAAGTTAAGCCGAATTGCAGCGCGTAGCCGGGCACATGGCAAGCTTTTTCTGCCATGTGAACGGCGTAGCGATGCAATTTCGGCTTGAACGCAATGTTAGGGCGCGCCTCCCTAAATGTGGCGGCCATTAAATCTCGAACACAACAGCTGCCGCTACAACAATTAGTAGCGTGTAGTTGATGAGGACGAGCGCATGCATGTCTTCGCGAAGGTGTCGAATGTGCCAGCGGATCTGCTGGTCAGAGGGTGCCTCGCTAGAGTCATTGCGACGGATCTCTGCTTCTAGCCAAGAACGGCGAAAGAGCCACATGCCAAATGCAATGACACCGAAGAAGTATGCGACAGTTTTGAGTGTTTCCATCGTGCTTCCTCTCGCAGCAGGCAGTGTTTTAGCGGCCTAACGCTCAAGTTAAGCCGAATTGCAGCGCGTAGCTGGCCATATGGCAAGCTCTTTCTGCCATATGGACGGCGTAGCGATGCAATTTCGGCTTGAACGCAATGTTAGGCGCCACCCGACGCCCGCTCCCATGATGCCACCGGGCCAGGTTGAGAACGGAACAGAGGATGGCACGTTGGAGTGAGTACGCTGCTCCATTGGACCAGCATGGCTGGACTGCGAGCCAACAGCTTGCGTTGTAAATGCTGCCACTCACATGCTATTTGGCCGGAACTGACCGGGATAGATTGAACGGCCCGGATCGGGCCGATCTTGGAGCGGTCGAAGGCGTAGCCTCGATGTGTTGCCTCGGCGTGGATCGTCGCCAGATACGAGTTTATGGCTGAGCGAGGTTGGCGATGCATCTTGAAACGCTCTAGCTGCGGATGGCGGGTATAGCCACGAGTCTCGCCGCGGAGTACTGCCTTTGCCAGTAGTGCCTCACGCCAAAGCGCAACTAGACCTTGTGGGTCTAGATATCTTGGGTGCAATGACCAGAGACGCATGCTGTGGCGCCTAACACCTGAGTTAAGCCGACCTACGTAGCGTAGCCAACAACATGGCAAGCTTTACCTGCCATGTTGTTGGTGTAGCGAAGTAGGTTCGGCTTGAACGAATTGTTAGGTGCCATCCGCGAACTCCCACTGCTCCGGATCATCTACAGGGCGAGGTAAGCGCCCCTCCAGCCACTCCGCGACGGTCCCGGGCTTGAACGATGGATCTTTAGACTCAATGACCCAGGATAGGTAATCCTCCGGTCCACCATTGAGATAGGGTGCGGGTGACACCGGCATGAAAACCGCCGGTAGGCGCTCATTGATGGAGAGGTAGTTAAGAACGCAGCCGAACTCTTGAACGACGTGCCACGCCAACGGATGCGTAATTTCTATGCCGAACTTGACCCACCAATTGCCATCGTCGAAGCGGCCCGTACCAATGGCAGCAGACGAAATGGCCGGAACCCGCTTGAGGTAGGCCAAGAGCTTGTCGAAATCCCGGATGTCTCCCATGGCACCTAACAACATGTAGCGCCAATCGGGCGCCGTACGCCCCCGATATTCATCCTCGTCTCCCCCCAGGTCAAGGAACACTTCCGACCACAGATCAAGCACTTGCCTGACACCGGCAGGCTCGCTCCCGCCCCATCATTGCCATGAGATATCGCAAATCGCGAGGTCACCATGGTGCATATCCGAAAGGATGGGGCAATAACACAGGGCACCTCGGCCACGCCAAAGCCGCGCCTGCTGGAGCAGGTTCGCCGACGATGCCGGGTCAAACACTACAGCTTGCGCACCGAGGCGATCTACATCGGCTGGATCCGCCGGTTCATTTTGGCCAACGGCAAACGCCACCCGCGCGACATGGGCGCGCCCGAGATCGAGGCGTTCCTGTCGCGCCTGGCCAACGAGGGCAGGGTGGCCGCCAATACCCAGAACCAGGCCTTGTCGGCACTGCTGTTCCTGTACCGCGAGGTGCTCGATATCGAGCTGCCGTGGATGGACAACTTGACCCGGGCCAAGCGTCCGCGTCGCTTGCCGACCGTCCTGTCCGTGTCGGAAGTGAATGCGACCCTGGCGCTGATGGAGGGCCGTCCGTGGCTGGTGGCCAGCCTGCTATACGGCACCGGGATGCGCTTGATGGAGTGCCTGCGGTTGCGGGTGAAGGACCTGGACTTCCGCCGTAACGAGATCCTCGTCCGCGATGGCAAGGGCGGCAAGGACCGCAGGACCATGCTGCCCAGGACGCTGGTAGAGCCGCTCGAACGCGAGGTGGAGCGGGCGCGACGGCTCCACCAGGCGGACCTGGAGCAGGGTTTCGGCGCGGTCTGGTTGCCCAACGCGCTGGCGCGGAAGTATCCGTCGGCGCCGCGCGAATTCGGGTGGCAGTACGTGTTTGCCGCCAACGAGCGCTCGATCGATCCGCGCGACGGCATCGAGCGCCGCCACCACCTGGACGACGGCCTGCTGTCCCGCGCGCTCAAGTCCGCCGCACGCAAGGCCGGGGTCGTGAAGCCGGTGAGCGCGCACACGCTCCGCCATTCGTTCGCCACCCACCTCCTCGAAGCGGGCTACGACATCCGCACGATCCAGGAGTTGCTGGGCCACAAGGACGTCGCCACCACGCAGATCTATACCCATGTGCTCAACCGCGGCGGGGCCGGCGTCCTCAGTCCCCTGGACCGTTGTTCGGAGTAGATTTCCGGGATGGCCGACTTCCACGTCCGCATCGCAGGCGACAACCAGCCACCCGCCTTCGCCCCGCGCGACCTGTGGCAGGACGATGCCGCCTTGCGCGAAGCGGTGTCCCGCGAGGGCGCGTCCGCGTTCGCCGGGCGCATCGCCGCCTATGGCGCGCTCGCCGGCGGCGAACTGCTCGCGTTGTCGCACGACGCCCACCGCGACCGTCCGCGCCTGCGCGCCCTGGACGCCGCCGGCCGCCGCATCGATCGGGTCGATTTCCATCCGAATTACCACGCGATCATGCGTGCCGCGATCGAACACGGCGTCGCCGGCCTGTCCTGGGCCGAGCCCGCGCCCGGCGCGCACGTGGCGCGCGCGGCGCTGAGCTACCTGCACTACCAGGCCGAGCCGGGCAGCAGTTGCCCGCTTACCATGACCCACGCGGCGGTGCCGGTGTTGCGCCGGGAGCCCGGATTGCGCGCATGGGCCGACAAGGCGGCCGCGCCGCACTACGACCCGCGCGAGCTTCCGCTGGCCGACAAGCCCGGCATCACCCTCGGCATGGGCATGACCGAGAAGCAGGGTGGCAGCGACGTGCGCGCGAACACGACCACGGCGACGCCGAGGCCCACCGAACCCGATGATCCTGCCGCGCCTTACGCACTCACCGGCCACAAGTGGTTCTTCTCCGCGCCGATGTCCGACGGCTTCCTGGTCCTGGCCCAGGCACCGGGCGGTCTCACCTGTTTCCTGCTGCCGCGGCGCCTGCCGAACGGCGAGAAGAATGCGTTCGCGCTGCAGCGGCTCAAGGACAAGCTGGGCGACTGGTCGAATGCGTCCTCGGAAGTCGAGTTTCATGGCGCCCGCGCCTGGCGTGTCGGCGAGGAGGGGCGGGGCATCGCCACCATCCTCGAGATGGTGATGCTGACCCGCCTGGACTGCATGCTCGGGTCGGCGGGATTGATGCGCATGGCGGTGGCGCAGGCGATCCACCACTGCCGTCATCGCATCGCTTTTGGGAAGCCACTGGTGGACCAGCCGCTGATGCGAAACGTGCTAGCCGACCTGGCGATCGAGGCCGAGGCGGCGCTCGCGCTGTCCATGCGCGTCGCCCGCGCGGTCGATGCCGCGCCGCACGACGAAAGCGAGGCCGCGTTTGCTCGCGTCGCCACGGCGGTCGGCAAGTACTGGATCTGCAAGCGCGCGCCGATGTTCGTCGCCGAAGCGCTCGAATGCCTCGGCGGCAATGGCTACATCGAGGAATCGCTGCTGCCGCGCCTGTACCGGCAGGCGCCGCTGAACTCGATCTGGGAAGGCAGCGGCAACATCCAGTGCCTGGACGTCCTGCGGGCCTTGTCGAAGGAACCTGCCACTGGCGCCGCGCTGTGGCGCGAACTCCAGGACGCCCCTGTCGACCAGGCGCTGCTGCAAAGCCCGCGTGGGCCCCTCAATGGTGGCGCCAGCGTCCCCGAGGCCGCCGCCAGGCGCTTCGTCGAATCCCTCGCCCTGGCGCTCCAGGCCAGCGTCCTGCACCAGGCCGGTAGCCCGGTCGCCGCGGCCTTCCACGCCAGCCGCGTGGCAACGCCGCACGCGGGCGCCTTCGGCACGCTGCCGGACGACCTCCCCCTCGACGGCATCCTGGAACGGACGCTCAGCCGGTAAACCAGCCGGAGAACAGAGATGCGGCCGGCTCAGTCCAGGAACTGCAGCTTGGCCAGTTCCGCGTACAGGCCGCCCTGGGCCATGAGCGCCTCGTGGCTGCCCTCGGCCACGATCCGGCCCCGGTCCATGACCACGATCCGGTCGGCCTTGAGGATGGTCGCCAGCCGGTGCGCGATGACCAGCGTGGTCCGGCCGGCCATCAGCTTCTCCAGCGCGTGCTGCACCGCGCGTTCGCTCTGGGCGTCCAGGGCGCTGGTGGCCTCGTCCAGCAGCAGCACCGGCGCGTCCTTCAGCACCGCGCGGGCGATCGCCACGCGCTGCTGCTGGCCGCCGGACAGGCGCGCGCCGCGCTCGCCCAGCTCGCTGGCGAAGCCCTCGGGCAGGGCATCCAGGAAGGCGTCGGCCTCGGCGGTCTCGGCCGCGGCGCGTACCTCGGCGTCGCTGGCGTCCAGCCGCCCGTAGCGGATGTTGTCCGCGGCGCTGGCGGCGAAGATCGTCGGCGCCTGCGGGACCAGCGCGATCACCTGGCGCAACGCCGCCGGATCCAGTTCGCGCACGTCGATGCCATCCAGGGTGAGGCGCCCGCTTTCCGGGTCGTGGAAACGCAGCAGCAGGGTGAACACGGTGCTCTTGCCCGCGCCGGACGGCCCGACCAGGGCCACGGTCTCGCCCGGGCGGACGCTGAGGCTGAAGTGTTCCAGCGCCGGCAGGTCCGGGCGCATCGGGTAGTGGAAGGTGACGTCCTCGAAGCGCAGTGCTCCGCGTACCGGTCGGGGCAGGGCGGTCGGCTGCGCGGGCGCCACTACGTGCGGTTGCTGCTGCAGCAGTTCGCTGATCCGGCCCATGCCTCCGGCCGCGCGCTGCAGTTCGTTCCACACTTCCGCCAGCGAGCCCACCGAGCCGCCGCCGATCAGCGCGTACAGCACGAACTGGCCGAGCGTGCCCGGGGTCATGGTCCCGTCCACGACCTCCTGTGCGCCCGACCACAGGACCAGGGTGATCGCGCCGAAGATCAGCACGATCGCCACCGCGGTCACGATCGCCTGCGCGCCGATGCGCCGGCGCGCGGTCGCCACCGCGGTCGCCAGCGCGCTGCCGAAACGCTCGCGCTCGAACGGTTCGCGCGCGTGCGCCTGCACCGTGCGCACCGCGCCCAGGGTCTCGGTCGCGAGCATGTTCGCGTCGGCCACCCGGTCCTGGCTGGCGCGCGACATCTTCTGCAGCCGTCGTGCGCCGAGCACGATCGGCAGCACCGCCAGCGGGATCCCGAACAGGGCATAGCTGGCCAGGTGCGGGCTGGTGACGAACATCATCGCGATCGCGCCGACCACCGTGACCAGGCTGCGCAGTGCCACCGACATGCTGGAGCCGACCACGCTGCGCAGCAGTTCGGCGTCGGCGGTGAGGCGCGAGACCAGCTCGCCGGTGCGGCTGCGGTCGAAGAACGCCGCGTCCAGCCCGAGCAGGTGGGTGTACAGCTTGCCGCGCAGGTCGGCGACCACGCGTTCGCCCAGCAGCGAGACAAAATAGAAGCGGGCCGCGGTCGCCAGTGCGAGGGCCAGCGCCACCAGGAACAGCAGCCCGAAGGCGCGGTTGATATTGGCGCTGCTGGAGAAGCCCTGGTCGATCATCTGGCGCACGGCCACCGGCAGGCTCAGGGTCGCGGTGGACGAACAGGCCAGGGCTACCAGCCACGCGGCGAACAGGCCGCGGTGCGCACGCACGAACGGCCACAGGGCGCGCAGGCTGCCGACGGGCGCCTTTTCGGTCGGTCGGGGGTCGCTCATTCCGATATTGTCGCGCGATCGCGGGTCGCATCGCGCAGCTGCGTGCGCAGGGCCTGTGCGCGGTCGCAGGGCAGCGACAGGCGCAAATGCAGGCCGTCGGGCTCGAAGCGCTCTTCCAGCTTCTCCGCGCCCACGCTCGCCAGCGCGGCGTGCACCGCGCCCAAATCCTCGAAGCCGGCCAGCACCGTCAACTCGCACATCGGCACGATCGGCACCCGTTCCGCGCTGCGCAGGCACTCGGCCGCGGCCCCGCCGTAGGCCCGCACCAGGCCGCCGGCGCCCAGCTTGATGCCGCCGAACCAGCGGGTCACCACCACCATCACCCGGTCGCAGCCCTGGCCGTCGATCGCGGCCAGGATCGGGCGCCCGGCGGTGCCCGCCGGTTCGCCGTCGTCGCTGGAGCGGTACTCCGCGCCGATCCGGTAGGCCCAGCAGTTGTGGGTCGCGGCGGGGTCCGCAACCGATTCCAGGAACGCCAGCGCCGCCGCGGGCGTGTCCACCGGCGCCGCCTGGGCCAGGAAGCGGCTGTGCTTCACTTCCAGGCTGAACGCGGCCGGTGCCGCAAGTGTGTCGCTCATCACGCCAGCGTAAGCGATGCGCGGCGGTCGCGGGTTGCGGCCAGGTCTGCCGGCGGCGTTATGCTGCGGCCATGGGGAGTGTGGGGGGCAGCGTGGACTCAGGCGTCGAAGCCACCGAATCGCGACCGGTCCCGGCCGCGGGGACGGCGCCGACCCTGGCGAGCCTGGCCGGCGCGCTGACCGATACCCTGCCCACCGGCTCCAGCGTGGTCGTGCGCTGGCGTGACCCGGATACCGGCGAAGGCCTGTCCGAGGCCGCCGGCGCGCCGCCGTGGCTGCACGTGCATGCCGAGGCCAGCCTCGACGGCGAGACGCCGCGGGCGGACGAGCACGCGATCGTCGAGCACTGGAGCGAGGGCGACGCCCGGATTGCGCTCGCCGCGCGCCTGGGCGAGCCGCTGCCGCCGGCCTCGCGCAAGGCCTGGATCGCGCTCGCGCGCCGCACCGTCGCCGCGACCCTGACTTCGTGGCGCGCGCAGGCCCGGATCGAGGCGCTGCAGAAGGCGCAGCGGCTGCAGCAGGCGCTGTACGAGATCGCCGACCTCGCCGGCTCCGGGCTGGAGATGCAGGAGATGCTGGCCCGCATCCACGCGGTGGTCGGCGGGCTGATGTATGCCGAGAACTTCTACATCGTGCTCTACGACGATGTCCGCCAGTCGGTGCGCTTCCTGTACTTCGCCGACCGCCTGGATCCCTACGTGGCCGATCCGGAGGAGGAAACCTCGGTCTCGGAAATGCCCAACAGCCTGACCGTGGCCCTGCTGCGCCACGGCAAGCCGCTGCTGGGGCCTTCGGCGCGGCTGCGCCACGAGATGGGCGTGCAGCTCGACCTGCGCCACGGCCCGGACAGCGCCGACTGGCTGGGCGTGCCGATGCGCCGCGACGACCGCGTCTGCGGCGCGATCGTGGTCCAGAGCTACGACCACCCGGCCAGCTACAGCAACGAGGACCGCGCGCTGCTGGAATACGTGGCCCAGCACATCCTCACCGCGCTGGACCGCAAGAACGCGCAGATCGAGCTGGAGCGCCGGGTCGACGAGCGCACCCTGGAGCTGCAGCAGGCCAACCTGGTGCTGCAGGCGGAGATCGTCGAACGCCAGCGCGCCGAGCGCCTGCAGCGGGCGCTGTACCGGATCACCGAGTTGTCGGTCACCGCCGGCAGCCTCGAGCGCTTCTACGCCGACGTGCACAACGTGGTCGGCGAATTGCTGTACGCGCGCAACTTCTACATCGCGCTGCTGACCCCGGAAGGCGACCAGATCGAGTTCCCGTACTCGGTGGACGAGCGCGACGCGGCGCGCGTCACCCGCAAGCTGACCAAGGGCCTCACCGAGTACGTGATCCTGCACGGCGAGCCGCTGCTGGCCGACCGCGCGCGAATCGCCGAACTCGAGGCCACCGGCAATGTCCGCAGCCACGGCGCGCTGGCGCATAGCTGGCTGGGCGTGCCGCTGCTGCGCGACAGCACCGTGGTCGGCGCGATCGCGGTGCAGACGTATACCCCGGAGATCAGCTTTACCCCGCGCGACCAGGAACTGCTGACCTTCGTCGCCCACCACATCGGCGGCGGCCTGGCACGCAAGCGCGCGCAGGAGCACCTGAAGGCGGCGCACGCAGAGCTGGAGTTCCGGGTCGAGTCGCGCACCCGCGAACTGGCCAATGCCAACCGCGAACTGCGCGCGCAGATCAGCGAGCGCGTGCGCGCCGAGCAGCGCCTGACCCACCAGGCCCGCCACGACGCGCTGACCGGGCTGCCCAACCGGCCGCACCTGCTGGAGCGGCTGGACGCGGCGATCACCCGGGTGCGCGAGGAGGGCACGGGCGGCTTCGGCGTGCTGTTCCTGGACCTGGACCGCTTCAAGCTGATCAACGACTCGATCGGCCACGCCGCCGGCGACGAGATGCTGGTCGAGATCGGCCGCCGCATCGCCACCGCGCTGGGCGAGGACGGCGTGGTCGCGCGTTTCGGTGGCGACGAGTTCGCGATCCTGGCCGAGCGCGTCGCCGACGCCAACGCCAGCATGGCGCTGGCCGCGCGCGTGCTGGAAGCGGTCAGCAAGCCCCTGTGGCTCGGCGGGCGCGAGCTGTTCCCTTCCGCGAGCATCGGCATCGCCCAGTGGCAACCGCGCTACCGGCTGGGCGAGGAACTGCTGCGCGACGCCGACGCGGCGATGTACCGGGCCAAGGCCGAGGGCCGCGACCGCAGCGCGCTGTTCGACGAGGCGATGCGCGCGCACGCGATCCGGTTGCTGGACCTGGAAGCCGACCTGCGCCGCGCGATCATGGGCGACGCTTTCGTCCCGCATTTCCAGCCGATCGTGCGCCTGGCCGACGGCGTCGTGGTCGGCTACGAGGCGCTGCTGCGCTGGGAGCACGAGCTGCACGGCGCGCTGCCGCCGGGCGAATTCATCGGCGTGGGCGAGGACAGCGGCCTGATCGAGCAGGTGGACTGGCTGATCTACGAGCGGGTGATCGCCTGGCTGCGCGACCAGCGCGACGTGTATGTCTCGATCAATGTCTCGCCGCGGCACTTCCGTTCCGACGACTTCGCCGACCGCCTGCTGCGGATGCTCGACGCCGCCGGCGCCGACCCGCGGCGGTTGCGCATCGAGATCACCGAGGTCGCGCTGCTCGACGACGCGCCGCGCGCGCTGCGCATGCTCAGCCACCTGCGCGAGCGCGGCGTGCAGGCCTTGCTGGACGATTTCGGCACCGGCTTCTCGGCGCTGTCCTACCTGCACCGCTTCCCGATCCAGTCGCTGAAGATCGACCGCAGCTTCGTCGCCGGCCTCGACGGCGACACCCAGGCCGAAAGCCTGGCCCTGGTCCGCGCGATCCTGGCGCTCGCCGGCACCCTCGGCATCGACACCATCGGCGAAGGCATCGAGACCGAGGAGCAGCGCCGCATCCTCCTCGAACTCGGCTGCCAGTTCGGCCAGGGCTACCTCTACGGCCACCCCCAACCCAGGTAGAGCCGACCCATGGTCGGCTCGGCATTACCCGCAAGCGACAAGCCGACCATGGGTCGGCTCTACATGTCCCTGATGACCAGCAACCTGGGCTCAGTCATATCCCCAATCGCATACCGCACCCCCTCCCGCCCGAACCCAGACCCCTTCACCCCCCCATAAGGCATGTTGTCCACCCGGAAGCTCGGGATGTCCCCCACGATCACCCCGCCCACCTCCAGCACGTCCCAGGCCCGCATCGCGTGCCCGAGGTCGCCGGTGAACACGCCCGCCTGCAAGCCGAAATCGCTGTCGTTCACCCGCGCCAGCGCGTCCTCGTAGTCGTCGAACGGTTCCATCGCCGCGACCGGCCCGAACGCCTCCTGCCGGTACAGCGCCGCCTCGTGCGGCAGGGCCTCCAGCAGCGTCGCCGGCAGCAGGTTGCCTTTGCGCTCCCCGCCCGCCAGTACCCTGGCGCCGCCTGCCACCGCGTCCGCGATCCACGCCTCCACCCGCTGCGCCGCGGCCTCGTCGATCATCGGGCCGATGAACACGTCCTCGTCGCGCGGGTCGCCCATGCGCAGCTTCGACACCGCGGCGGCGAGCTGGTCGCGCAGCGCGTCGTACTGCGACCGGTGGACGAAGATCCGCTGCACGCCGATGCAGCTCTGCCCGGACTGGTAGTAGGCGCCCGACACCAGCCGCGACACGACCTCGTCCACCGGCCGGCCGGGATCGGCATCCACGATGCACGCGGCGTTACCGCCCAGCTCCAGCACCACTTTCTTGCGTCCGGCGCGCGCCTTCAGGTCCCAGCCGACCAGGCCGCCGGTGAAACTCAGCAGCGAGATGCGTTCGTCCTCGATCAGCGCGTCGGCCTGGTCCACGGGGCAGGGCAGGATCGAGAACGCGCCCGGGGGCAGGCCGGTTTCGGCCAGCACCTCGCCGATGATCAGCGCGCCGATCGGGGTGCGCTCGGACGGCTTGAGCACGAACGGGCAGCCGGCGGCGATCGCGGGCGCGACCTTGTGCGCGACCAGGTTGAGCGGGAAGTTGAACGGGGTGATGAAGCTGCACGTGCCCACCGGCACGCGCTTCACCAGCCCGCGATAGCCGCGGGTGCGTTCGGAGATCTGCAGCTCGACCGTCTCGCCCTCGATGCGCGTGGCCTCGCCGGCGGCAATGCGGAAGGTGTCGATCAGCCGGGTGACCTCGCCGCGCGCGTCCCGGATCGGCTTGCCGGCCTCGATGCACAGGGCCAGCGCCAGTTCTTCCTGGCGCTCGCCGAACCGGCGCACGCAATGTTCGAGCACGTCGCGGCGTGCATCGGGCGGCAGCGCGGCCATCGCCGCGCGTGCGTCCCAGGCCGCGGCGATGGCCTGGTCCACGACCGCGTCATCGGCCTGCGCGACCCGGGTCGCGATCTCGCCGGAAAATTTGTCGCGCACCACCAGGTCGGTGTTCGCCGCGACCGGCCGGTTGGCGAGGTAATAGGGATAGGAATTCTCAAGCATGACCGCTCCCTTGTAGAGCCGACCCATGGTCGGCTTCCCGCAGAGCAGCCGACCATGGGTCGGCTCTACATGACTTTCAATTTCAACGTGCCGTTGGTGACGCGTGCGTCCACGCGATCCCCGCTGGCCACGTCTTCCACCGCACGTACCACGCGCCCGTCCTCCCGCTGCAGGATCGAATATCCGCGCGCCACCGTCGCCAGCGGGCTGATCGCCGACAGCGAACGCGCCAGTTCGCGCAGCCGCGAGCGTTCGCGTTCCTCGCGCCGGTTCCAGGCCGCGGCCAGCCGCCGCAGCGCTTCGGACTGGCGCTGGCACAGCAGTTGCAAGCGCGCCTGCGGGCGCAGTGCCTGCAGCCGCAGCGAGGCGCGGTCGGCGCGTTGCGCGGCCTGCCGCAACTTGTGCCGCTGCACCGCCACGAGGCGCTGGTCGAGTGCCTTCAGCCGCCGCCGCAGGTCGTCGGCGTGCGGCACCAGCAGTTCGGCCGCGGCCGAGGGCGTCGGCGCGCGCAGGTCGGCGGCGAAATCCGACAGGCTGAAGTCGGTCTCGTGGCCGATCGCCGAGACCACCGGCACCGGCGAGGCCGCGATGGCGCGCGCCAGCGCTTCGTCGTTGAACGCCCACAGGTCCTCGAGCGAGCCGCCGCCGCGCGCGAGCAGGACCACGTCGTAGCGTCCGCTGGCCGCCGCCTTGCGCAGCATCTGCACGATCTGCGCCGCGGCCGTCGCGCCCTGCACCTGGGTCGGCAGCACGTCCACCTCGACCAGGCCGAAGCGGCGGCCGAGCACGCTGAGCACGTCGCGCACCGCGGCGCCGGTGGGCGAGGTGATCACCGCCAGGCGGCGCACGTAGGCGGGCAGGGGGCGCTTGCGCGCCTCGTCGAACAGGCCTTCGGCCTGCAGCCGCGCCTTGAGTTCCTCGAACGCGCGCCGCAGCGCGCCTTCGCCGGCCTCCTCCATGTGGTCGAGCACCATCTGGTACTCGCCGCGGGCCTCGTACAGGGTGACCCGGCCGCGCGCCAGCACCTTCATGCCCTCGCGCGGGGCGAACTTCAGCCAGGTGCTCTTCGGCTTGAACATCGCGCAGCGCACCTGGGCGCGCGCGTCCTTGAGGCAGAAGTACAGGTGCCCGGAGGCGGGGCGGGCGACGCCGCTCAGCTCGCCTTCCACCCACACCAGCGGGAAGCTGCCCTCCAGCAGGTCGCGGGCCAGGGTGTTGAGCTGGCTGGGGCTGAGGATTTCCCCGGTCGGGGCGCTGCGGGCGGGGGGCGTCGGCATCCGGACAGGATAGCGCCCCTACAATAGACGGCATGGAAGACGCGCCCGCCCTGCCGTTCGGCCCCGCCGCCCGCCGCCCGACCCGCCAGGTCCGGGTCGGCCACGTGCGCGTGGGCGGCGACGCGCCGGTCGTGGTGCAGTCGATGACCAACACCGACACCGCCGATGTCGCCGCCACCGTGAAGCAGGTGGCGGAGCTGTGGCGCGCGGGCTCGGAGCTGGTCCGGGTGACCGTGAATACGCCCGAGGCGGCCGCGGCGGTGCCGCGGATCGTCGAGAAGCTGGCCTTGATGGGCGTGGACGTGCCGGTGATCGGCGACTTCCACTACAACGGCCACCAGCTGCTCGCGAAGGAACCGGCCTGCGCGCGCGCGCTGGCCAAGTACCGGATCAACCCGGGCAACGTCGGCTTCGGCAAGAAGAAGGACCTGCAGTTCGCGCAGCTGATCGAGTTCGCGCTCCAGTACGGCAAGCCGGTGCGCATCGGCGCCAACTGGGGCTCGCTCGACCAGGCGCTGGCGACCACGTTGATGGACGAGAACGCGCGCCGCGCCGATCCCTGGGACGCCGCCCGGGTGCTGCGCGAGGCGCTGATCCGCTCGGCGCTGGATTCGGCCGCGCGCGCGGTCGAACTCGGCCTGCCGGCCGAGCGCATCATCCTGAGCTGCAAGGTCAGCGGCGTGCAGGAGCTGATCGCGGTCTATCGCGACCTCGCCGCGCGCAGCGACTTCGCTTTGCACCTGGGGCTCACCGAGGCTGGCATCGGCAGCAAGGGCATCGTCGCCTCCAGTGCCGCGTTGGCGGTGCTGCTGCAGGAAGGCATCGGCGACACCATCCGCATCTCGCTCACCCCCGAGCCGGGGGCGCCGCGCACCCAGGAAGTGGTGGTCGCGCAGGAGCTGCTGCAGACCATGGGCCTGCGCGCGTTCACGCCGATGGTCACCGCCTGCCCGGGCTGCGGCCGCACCACCTCCGAGTTCTTCCAGGAGCTGGCCAAGGTGGTGCAGGAGCATGTGCGCGCGAAGATGCCCGAGTGGCGGGTGACCCATCCCGGCGCGGAGAACCTGACACTCGCGGTGATGGGCTGCGTGGTCAACGGCCCGGGCGAGTCGCGCCACGCCAACATCGGCATCTCGCTGCCGGGGACCGGCGAGGCGCCGTCGGCGCCGGTCTTCGTGGATGGTGAAAAGACCGTCACCCTGCGGGGCGATAGCATCGCCAGCGACTTCGTTGCCATCATCGATCGTTATGTCGAAGCGCACTTCGGCGCCCGCCAACCCGTCGCCGAAGACGCCGGCTGAGGCCGCGCGCAACGTCCGCGAGGAGGCGCGCTTCGGCGCCTCGTTCCTGCGCCGCCATTGGGTCCGGCTCCTGCTGGTGTTCGCCGGCGTCGGCCTCCCGTTGTGGGCGTTCGGCGAGCTGGCCGATGAGGTCCACGAAGGCGAGCCGTTCCCGTTCGACGAGCCGCTGTTGCGCTTCGCCCACCGGCTCGCGGGCGACGGCCTGGACGGCGTGTTCCTGCTGGCTTCGGAGCTCGGTTACACCGGCGTGATCCTCGCCGACTGCGTGCTGGTGCTGGCGCTGGTGGTGCGTGGCCGCCGGCGCGCGGGGCTGTTCGCGACCCTGGCCTTCGTCGGTTCGATGCTGCTCAACATCGGCGCCAAGCACGCATTCGGTCGGATCCGGCCGGCGCTGTGGGCCTCGATCGCGCCGGAAACCACCTTCAGCTTCCCCAGCGGGCACGCGATGGGCTCGATGACCCTGGCCTGCGTGGTCGTGCTGCTGTGGTGGCACCTGCGCGACCCCCGCTGGCGCGCCTGGCGCTGGCCGGTGGCCGCGCTCGCCGCCGCGTTCGTGCTTGCGGTCGGCCTCTCCCGCATCTACCTCGGCGTCCACTATCCCAGCGACATCCTCGCCGGCTGGACCGCGGCCATGGCGTGGACCGTCGGGATGTACTCCCTGGTTTTCCACACCGGCTGGATATTAAAAGAGCCCCTCATCCGGCGCTTCGCGCCACCTTCTCCCCGCCAGCGGGGAGAAGGGAGGCGTTGAGGGTTCCCTTCTCCCCGCGTGCGGGGAGAAGGTGCCCCGAAGGGGCGGATGAGGGGCGGCGCAAGGCGCAGCCGC
>NZ_JBIQNC010000103.1:13671-17655 GCF_044462705.1 Xenophilus sp. | reverse complement strand
GTGGTGATGGGCTCGTGCACCGCCGGCGGCGCCTACGTGCCGGCGATGAGCGACGAGTCCATCATCGTCAAGAACCAGGGCACCATCTTCCTGGGCGGCCCGCCGCTGGTGAAGGCGGCCACCGGCGAGGTGGTGACGGCCGAGGACCTGGGCGGCGGCGACGTGCACACGCGCCTGTCGGGCGTGGCCGACCACCTGGCCGAGAACGACCTGCATGCGCTGGCGCTGGCGCGCAGCGCGGTCGCGAATCTGAATGCCGCACCAGCCGTTCGGGCTGAGCCCGTCGAAGCCGGGCTTGCGCCGGCCTTCGCGCCGGAAGAGCTCTACGGCGTCATCCCCACCGACACCCGCAAGCCCTTCGACGTGCGCGAGATCATTGCCCGCATCGTCGACGGCAGCGAGTTCCACGAATTCAAGGCGCGCTTCGGCGCCACGCTGGTGTGCGGCTTCGCGCAGATCGAGGGCATGCCGGTGGGGATCGTCGCCAACAACGGCATCCTGTTCAGCGAATCGGCGCAGAAGGGCGCGCACTTCATCGAGCTGTGCGGCCAGCGCAAGATCCCGTTGGTGTTCCTGCAGAACATCACCGGCTTCATGGTCGGCCGCAAGTACGAGAACGAGGGCATCGCCCGCCACGGCGCCAAGATGGTGACGGCGGTGGCCACGGTGAATGTGCCCAAGTTCACCGTCATCATCGGCGGCAGCTTCGGCGCCGGCAACTACGGCATGTGCGGCCGCGCGTACTCGCCGCGCTTCCTCTGGATGTGGCCCAACGCGCGCATCAGCGTGATGGGCGGCGAGCAGGCCGCCAGCGTGCTGGCGACCGTCAAGCGCGACGGCATCGAGGCCAAGGGCGGCAGCTGGAGCGCGGAAGAAGAGGAAGCGTTCAAGTCCCCCATCCGCCAGCAGTACGAGCACCAGGGCCACCCCTACTACGCCACCGCGCGGCTGTGGGACGACGGCGTGATCGACCCGGCCGACACGCGGCGCGTGCTGGCGCTGGGCCTGGCGGCGGCGCGCAACGCGCCCATCCCCGAGCCGAAGTTCGGTGTGTTCCGCATGTGAGCGGCGACGTGGACCCGCGCGCACACTTCGCCACGCTCGCCCGCTACAACCAGTGGGCCACGCGGCGCCTGCTGGAGGCCGTCGCCGCCGTGCCCGAGGCGGACTACCGGCGCGATGCGGGCCTGTTCTTCAAGAGCATCCACGGCACGCTCAACCACCTGCTGGTGGGCGAGCACCTGATCTGGTTCCGGCGCTTCGACGAGGGCGTGTCGCCCCGCATGGCGCTGGACGAGGAGGCGCAGCCCGACCGCGCCGCGCTGGCGCAGGCGCTGCTGGAGGGCGTCTCGCGCTGGCAGCCGCTGATCGCGCGCTGGCCGGCCGGCCGCTTCGGCGGCACGCTGGACTACACCACCACCCAGGGCGTGGCGGCGTCGCTGCCCTTCGCGGCCACGCTGGCCCACGTCTTCAACCACGGCACCCATCACCGCGGGCAGGTCACGGCGGCGCTCACCGCGCTCGGCCATCCCTGCCCCGTGCTCGACCTGGTCTACATGCTGCAAGAGGAGCAACGCACCCCATGACGTCCTTCACCACCCTCGAACTGCAGGTCGACGGCGCCGTCGCGCGCATCTGGCTCAACCGCCCCGAGATGCGCAACGCCATCGACGACGTGTTCATCCGCGAGCTGGGCGAGGCCTTCGCGCAGGCCGAGGCCGCACCGGGCGTGCGTGCCGTGGTGCTGGGCGGGCGCGGCCCGGCCTTCTGCGCCGGCGCCAACCTCAACTGGATGAAGCGCGCCGCGGAGTTCACGCCCGAGCAGAACCTGCAGGACGCCGCCGGCCTGCCGCGCATGCTGCGCACCCTGCACGAAAGCCGCCTGCCGGTGATCGCCCGCGTGCAGGGCGACGTGTACGCCGGCGGCATGGGCCTGGTGTCGGTGTGCGACGTGGCGATCGCGGCCGAGGGCGCGAACTTCTGCCTGTCGGAAGTGAAGATCGGCCTGATCCCCGCCACCATCAGCCCCTACGTCATCCGCGCGATGGGCGCGCGCGCGGCGCAGCGTTACTTTCTCACCGGCGAGCGCTTCTCCGCCGCCGAGGCGCACCGCATCGGCTTCGTGCACGAGGTGGTGCCGGCCGACGCGCTGGACGCCAAGGTCGACGAGGTGCTGAAGAACATCGCCGCCGCCGCGCCCGGCGCGGTGAGCGAGTGCAAGCGGCTGCTGCGCGACGTAACGGGCGAGCGCATCGACGACGCGCTCTCGGACGAGACGGTGCGCCGCATCGCCGCATTGCGCGCCGGCGAGGAGGGGCAGGAGGGCCTGCGCTCCTTCCTCGAAAAGCGCAAGCCGAGCTGGGTCTCACGCTGATCCACGCCCATCATGTTCGACGCCGTCCTCCAGTGGCTGCACCGCGTCGGCCTGCACCCGCAGCCGGCGCTGGCGGACGCCGCCGGCGCGGCCAGCCAGCACGCCAGCCAGGCGCTGGGCCAGATGGACATGCCTTCGCTGCTGGCGCTGGCCGGCGCGCTGGGCTGGGCCAGCGGCTTCCGGCTGTACGCGGTGGTGTTCCTGGTCGGCGCGATGGGCGCGGCCGGCTGGATCGTGCTGCCGCCGGGCCTGCACCTGCTGGCGCATCCGGTGGTGCTCACGGCCAGCGGCCTGATGCTGCTGGTCGAGTTCTTCGCCGACAAGATCCCCTGGCTGGACAGCGTGTGGGACACCGTCCACAGCGTCATCCGCATCCCGGGCGGCGCGCTGCTGGCGGCCGGCGTGTTCGGCGGCGACGGCGCGGTGTGGACCCTGGTGGCGGGTCTCATGGGCGGCTCGCTGGCCGCCACCGCCTTCGCCACCAAGGCCGCCACGCGCGCCGCGATCAACACCTCGCCCGAGCCTTTCAGCAACTGGCTCGCCTCGCTGTTCGAGGACGGGCTGGTGGTCGGCATCGTGTGGCTGGCGACGCAGCATCCGGTGGCCTTCGGCGTCGCGCTGCTGGTGATGGTGCTGCTGTCGGCCGTGCTGCTGGTGGTGCTGTGGAAGTTCCTGCGCGCGGTGCTGCGCAAGTTGCGTGCGTTTTTCGGCGGGGGCGCCTCGGCGGCCCCGCAAGCCTGAATCCAAGGAGAACGATGTGTTCAAGAAGATCCTGATCGCCAACCGCGGTGAAATCGCCTGCCGCGTCGCGGCCACGGCGCGCCGCATGGCGATCCGCACCGTGGCCGTGTATTCGGACGCCGACGCGCACGCCAACCACGTGCGCGCCTGCGACGAATCCGTGCACCTGGGCGGCAGCGCGCCCAAGGACAGCTATCTGCGCTGGGAGAAGATCATCGAAGCCGCCCGGGCCACCGGCGCCGAGGCGATCCACCCCGGCTACGGCTTCCTCAGCGAGAACGAGGACTTCGCCCGCGCCTGCGCCGAGGCGGGCCTCGTCTTCATCGGCCCGCCGGCAGAGGCCATCCTGGCGATGGGCCTGAAGGCCGAGTCCAAGCGCCTGATGGAGCAGGCCGGCGTGCCGCTGGTGCCCGGCTACCACGGCGCCGACCAGGACCCGGCCCTGCTGCAGCGCGAGGCCGACCGCATCGGCTACCCGGTGCTCATCAAGGCCAGCGCCGGCGGCGGCGGCAAGGGCATGCGCATCGTCGAAAAGAGTGCGGACTTCGCCGCGGCGCTCGCGAGCTGCCAGCGCGAGGCGATCAACAGCTTCGGCAGCGACGCGGTGCTGATCGAGAAGTACGTGCAGCGCCCGCGCCACATCGAGATCCAGGTCTTCGGCGACACGCAAGGGAACTACGTCTACCTCTTCGAGCGCGACTGCTCGGTGCAGCGCCGCCACCAGAAGGTGCTGGAGGAGGCGCCCGCGCCCGGCATGCCCGAGGCGATGCGCAGGCAGATGGGCGAGGCGGCGGTGAATGCCGCGCGCGCCGTGAACTATGTCGGCGCCGGCACGGTGGAGTTCATCGTCGAGCAGACCGGCGGCTACG
>NZ_JBIQNC010000103.1:0-13571 GCF_044462705.1 Xenophilus sp. | reverse complement strand
AGTTCTACTTCATGGAGATGAACACGCGGCTGCAGGTGGAGCACCCCGTCACCGAGGCCATCACCGGCCTGGACCTGGTGGAGTGGCAACTGCGCGTGGCCGCCGGCGAGCCGCTGCCCCTGAAGCAGGAGCAACTGGAGATGCACGGCCACGCCATCGAGGCCCGCATCTGCGCCGAGAACCCGGACAACAACTTCCTGCCTGCCACCGGCACGCTGGCCGTGTACCGCAAGCCGCAGCCGCACACCGCCTTCCAGCGCAGCCGCGTGCGCATCGACGACGGCGTGCGCGAGGGCGGCGAGATTTCGCCCTTCTACGACTCGATGATCGCCAAGCTGATCGTGCACGGTGCCACCCGCGCCGAGGCGCTGGCGCGGCTGGATGCGGCCTTGGCGCAGGTGCAGATCGTCGGCGTGGCGACCAACGTGCAGTTCCTGCGCGGCGTGCTGGCGACCGACTCCTTCTCGCAGGCGAAGCTGGACACGGCGCTGATCGAGCGCGAGCGCGCCGTGCTGTTCGAGCGCGAGCCGCTGGGCCTGCCGCTGGCCGCCGCCGCGGCCGTCGCGCACCAGGTGCTGGACGAGTGGCCGCTGAGCGGGCGGATGGCGACCGACCCGTTCGCGCGGCGCGACGGCTGGCGCGCCCTGGGCACGTACCAGCGCCGCTTCGACTTCGAGTTCCACGGCCGGCCGGCGGTCGCCGAGCTGCGCTACGGCCAGGGCGGCGCGCTGCACCTGGCGGTGTCCGAGGGCGAGGCGCTGGCGGCGGACGCCGTCGCCGGCCCGCTGGCGATCGGCCGGCTGCCGGACGGCCGCATCGAGGTCTCGTTCGCCGGCGGCCGCCACGCGCTGAACGTGTACGCGCAGCAGGACGTGCTGCACGTCTTCGCGCCGCAGGGCGCCACACGCATCACCGAGGTGGACCGCATGGCCCATGCCGGCGACGCGCACGCCGAGGGCGGGCGCCTCACGGCGCCGATGCCGGGCAAGGTGGTGTCCTTCGCGGTGAAGGCCGGCGACAAGGTCGCCAAGGGCCAGCCGCTGGCGGTGATGGAGGCGATGAAGATGGAGCACACCATCGCCGCGCCGGCCGACGGCACGGTGGAGGAACTGCTCTACGCGCCGGGCGACCAGGTGGCCGAAGGGGCGGAGCTGCTGCGCATCGGGACCTGAGCACGCGCCGCCGGCCGCCAGGCCTGCGCGATGGGAAAACGCTGCCGAAGATCGAATCGTGGGCAGTTTCCAACCCTCTTGTGCGTGCCCGCGCGTATCACCGCGATCACCACTCGCGGACACTTCTTCCATGCAACGATTCTTCCCTTTCTCCTTCTCCGGCGCTCTGGGCGCCGGCCTGCTGGCCCTGGGCACCCTGCTGGCGGCCGGCTGCCAGAAGCATCACGAGGTGCCGCAGGCACTGGCCGAGGCACCGGCCAGCGCCAGGCTGGCCGGCGGTGCGGCTGCGCCGGCCGAGCTTGCGCGTGCGCGGGAGGACTCGGCCGCCGAGGCGCCGGCCGAGCGCTTCCTGGCGGTGCGCCACGACCTGAGCGTCGAGGTCGCCCCCGACAAGCTGCCCGAGGCCTGGGCCAGCGTGCGCGAACTCTGCGGCACGCTGCGCTGCGAACTGCTGTCGTCGTCCCTGCAGCGCGAGACGGCGCAGCAGGCGGGCGCCGCCTCGCTCGAGATGCGCGTCCTGCCTGCCGACGTGGACAGGCTGCTCGGCGGCCTGGCCGGCGTGGCGCAGGTCGTGCAGCACGACACCACCAGCGAGGACAAGACCGCCGAGGTGGTCGACGTCGAGGCCCACATCCGCAACCGCACCGAGTTCCGCGACAGCCTGCGCGCCATGCTGGCGGACAAGTCGGTCAAGCGCGAGATGTCGGACCTGCTCGAGATCCAGCGCACGCTGGCCGACACCCAGGCCGACCTCGACAGCAGCGCCACCCGGCGCAAGATCCTGGCGCAGCAGACCGGCATGCAGCACGTCCAGGTCCGCTTCACGCCCACGCGCGCGCTGGTGCAGGGTGCCCGCACGGGGCCGATCGGCCGTGCGATGCGCGAGGCCGGCGAGGTGCTGGCCGACAGCGTTGCGGCGCTCATCACCTTCGTCGCCGCCGTGCTGCCCTGGGCGGTGGTGGCCGTGCCGTTCTTCTGGGGCCTTGGTGTGCTGGCGCGAGCGTGGCGCCGCCGCCGTGCCCGCAGAACCGGGGCGTGACGACGATCGTCGGCGCGGTGGGGAACGGCTCCACGCGCCGGGCGATCAGGTGGCAGAAGGGGCGGAGTTGCCGCGGCCGGGCGAGTGAGCCTCGGCCTGCAGGCCGGCCATGAAGGCCCGGCTCGCGGGCGACAGCGAACGGCCGATGCGCGTGACGATGCCGATCGGCCGCGACACGGCCGGCTGCACCAGCGGGACGGCCGCCAGGGCGGCCATGTCCACCAATTGCAGCGCCAGCCGCGGCAGGGCGGTGATGCCCAGCCCGCCGGCCACCATCGCGCCGCAGGCCGCCACGCTCGGGAACTCCAGCACCGGCCGCACCGGCCTGCGCAGGCGCAGGAAGGCCGCGTCCGTCACCGCGCGGATGCTGCTGTGCGGCGCGCTCACGATGCACGGGCGGGTGGCGAACACCGACCAGGGCGCGGACCGGCGCGCGGCCAGCGGGTCGTCGCGGCGGCACACCAGCACGAAGGCATCGTCGAGCAGGTGCTGGTAGCGCAGGCGCTGCTGCGGCGCCGGGCGCACGCTCAGGCCGAAGTCGGCGCGGCCTTCCTCCACCGCGGCCAGCAGCATGTCGGCCGGCGCCTCGGTCAGCGCGAAGCGCACCTGGGGGTGCGTGCGCATGAACGCGGCGGCCGCGCGCACCGCCAGGGCGACGCTGATGGACGGCAGCGCCGTCACCGTCACGCAGCCGCTGCGCCCGGCCATGAACTCGCCCAGGTCGCCCAGCGCGTCGTCGAAGTCGCGCAGGATGCGGCGCGCGATGGGCAGCAGCTCCTGCCCGACGGCGGTGATGCGCACGTGGCGCGTGTCGCGGTCGAACAGGCGCGCGCCCAGCGTCTGCTCGGCGCGCCGGATGGCGCCGCTGAGCGCCGGCTGCGACTGGCCGAGCTGCTGCGCGGCCTGCCGGAAGCTGCCGCACTCCGCCACGCGCACGAAGGCTTCGAGCTGCCGCACGTTGAGGTCGATGCGCATGTCATTGATCCGCAGGAGTTATCACAGATATAGAAATGTAGCGATTCACAGATCAAGCCCCCTTGCCTAGACTGGCCGCCAGATCAGGAGACAGACCGATGGAGAACCGACATGGCCGGCGTGCTTGAGGGCGTGCGCGTGCTGGAACTGGGCCAGGTGCTGGCCGGCCCCTTCGCCGGCGCGATCCTGGCCGACCTGGGCGCCGAGGTGATCAAGATCGAGCGCACCGAGGGCGGCGACGACGCGCGCCGCATGGGCCCGGCCTTCCGCCACGGCGACGCGCTCAACTTCCACATCTTCAACCGCGGCAAGCAGTCGGTCGCGCTGGACCTCAAGAGCGAGGCCGGCCGCGCGCATCTCGACCGCCTCGCGGCGCAGGCCGACGTCTTCATCCACAACCTGCGGCCCGGCGTGCCCAGGGCGCTGGGCATCGACGGCGAGACCCTGTGCGCGCGCCACCCGCGACTGATCTACGGCGAGATCTCGGCCTTCGGCGCCACCGGCCCGATGGCCATGCGGCCCGGCTACGAGCCGCTGCTGCAGGCTTTCAGCGGCCTGTCGAGCACGAACGGCGGCGAGGGCGACCCGCCGATGCGCTCGGGCGCGTCGATGTGCGACCAGGGCTCGGGCATGTGGCTGGTGATCGGCGTGCTGGCGCTGCTGCACCGGCGCGAGCGCACCGGCCGCGGCGGCCTGCTGACCACCTCGCTGCTGGAGACCGCGCTGGCCTGGAACGCGCAGAAGGGCGACGCCTGGGCCAACGAGGGGCGCCTGCCGCAGCGGCACCGCTCCGGCCATCCCGGCTTCGTGCCCTACGAGGCCTTCGACACCGCCGACGGGCCGCTGCTGATCTGCTGCGGCAACGACCGCCTGTTCGCCAAGCTGGCCCACGCGCTGGCGCGGCCGGGCTGGATCGACGAGGCGCGCTTCGCCACCAACCGTGCCCGCCTGGCGCACAAGGCGGCGCTGTTCGAGCAGCTGGAGCCGATCCTGCGCACGCGCACGCAGGCCGAGTGGGGCGAGCTTTTCGAGGCTGCCGGCGTGCCCTGCGCACCGGTGCATTCGGTGCCCGAGGCGCTGGCGCACCCGCAGGTGCAGGCCCTGGGCATGCTGGCGCCGGTGCCCGGCGCCGACTTCTCGCTCACCGCGATGCCGCTGTGCATCGACGGCGGCCGGCCGCCGGCGCGCGGCATCGCGCCGCGCCTGGGAGAACACAACGCCCGCCACCAGGTGCCCACGCCCACCATCACACCCCCGGAGACACCATGACCTTCCGCGCTTCCCGCCGATCCGCCACCACCGCCCTGATGCTGAGCGCCGCGCTGGCGATGGCCGCGCCCCTCGCCCGGGCCCAGGACTACCCGGCCAAGCCCATCACCCTCGTCGTGCCCTTCGCCGCCGGCAGCGGCACGGACCAGTCGGCGCGGGTCTACGGCCAGGCCGTGTCCGACGACATGAAGGTGCCGGTCGTGGTCGACAACAAGGGCGGCGCCAGCGGCTTCATCGCCGCCCAGTACGTCGCCAAGGCCCCGCCCGACGGCTACACCGTGTTCATCACCACCAACACCACGCAGGTGGCCAACCCCTACCTGTTCAAGACGGTGCCCTACGACCCGGTCAAGGACTTCACGCCCATCGCGCTGCTGGCCAAGGGCCAGATGCTGCTGCTGGTGCGGCCCGACGCGCCCTACAAGACGCTGGCCGACCTGCTGGCGGCGGCGAAGAAGACGCCGGGCAAGCTCAACTTCGGCAGCGGCTCCTCGTCCAGCCAGGTGGCGGGCGAGCTGCTCAAGCAGATGGCCGGCGTGGACATCACCAACGTGCCCTACAAGAGCAACCCGCAGGCCATCACCGACCTGATCGGCGGGCAGTTCGACTTCATGTTCGCCGACGCGCCCACCGCCGTGCCGCAGGTGCAGGGCGGCAAGCTGCGCGCGCTGGCCACCAGCGGCGCCAAGCGCCTGGCCGCCGCGCCGGAGGTGCCGACCGTGGCCGAGGCCGGCGTGAAGGGCTACGACATGAGCTACTGGTTCGCCGTCTACGGGCCGGCCGGCATGCCGCCCGCCGTGGTCAAGCGCCTGAACGCGGCCTTCGGGAAGGCCTCGGCATCGCCCGAGGTCCAGGCCTTCCAGGCCAAGACCAGCGGCGAGGTGGCCTTCGGCACGCCCGAGGAACTGGCGCATTTCCAGGCCGCCGACATGAAGAAGTGGGAGCGGGTCATCCGCGCGGCCGGCATCGAGCCGCAGTGAGCGCGTCCACGTGATGGAGCGAGCGATGAAGCAACCGAAGACCGTGCGCATCGGCGGCGCCTCCGGCTTCTGGGGCGACTCCAGCGTGGGCGCCCCGCAACTGGTGGCCGGCGGCCGGATCGACTACCTGGTGTTCGACTACCTGGCCGAACTGACCATGTCCATCCTGGCCGCTGCGCGCATGAAGAAGCCCGAGATGGGCTACGCCACCGACTTCGTCGCCGTGGCGATGCGGTCGGTGCTCCAGGACGCGATCGCCCGGGGCATCCGCGTGGTCAGCAACGCCGGCGGCGTGAACCCGCAGGGCTGCGCCGACGCGCTGCGCGCGCTGGCCGACGAACTGGGCGTGCCGGTGAGGATCGCGGTGGTCACCGGCGACGACGTGATGCCGCTGCTGCCTGCGCTGCGCGAGGCCGAGCCGCCGCTGCGCGAGCTGCAGAGCGGCGCGCCGCTGCCGGCCAGGGTCGTCACGGCCAACGCCTACCTGGGCGCGCTGCCGGTCAAGGCGGCGCTGGACGCCGGCGCGCAGGTCGTCATCACTGGCCGCTGCGTCGATTCGGCCGTGACGCTGGGCGTGCTGATGCACGAGTTCGGCTGGCAGCCCGGCGACTTCGACGCGCTGGCCGGCGGCAGCCTGGCCGGCCACATCATCGAATGCGGCTGCCAGGCCACCGGCGGGCTGCACACCGACTGGCAGGAGGTGCCCGACTGGGCGCACATCGGCTACCCCATCGTCGAATGCGCCGCCGACGGCAGCTTCACCGTCACCAAGCCCGAGGGCACCGGCGGCCTGGTCGCGCCGCAGGTGGTGGCCGAGCAGATGCTCTACGAGATCGGCGACCCGGCCGCCTATCTGCTGCCGGACGTGGTGTGCGACTTCACGCAGGTGCGCATCGAGCCGGCCGGGCCGCAGCAGGTGCGCGTGCACGGCGCGCGCGGCCGCGCGCCCACCGGCAGCTACAAGGTCTGCGCCACCTACGTGGACGGCTTCAAGACCTCGGCGCAGCTCACCATCGTGGGCTTCGACGCCGTCGCCAAGGCGCGCCGCACCGGCGAAGCCATCCTGGAGCGCGTGGGCGGGCTGCTGGCCGCGCGTGGCCTGGCGCCCTTCAGCGCGACGCACATCGAGGTGCTGGGCAGCGAGAGCCCCTACGGCCCGCATGCCCAGGCCGCCGCGGCCGGCGTGCGCGAGGCCGTGCTGCGCGTGACGGCGCGCCACGCCGACAAGGCCGCGCTGGAACTGCTGGCGCGCGAGATCGCGCCGGCCGGCACCTCGTGGGCGCCGGGCACCACCGGCGCCGGCGGGCGCGCGGGCGTCTCGCCGCTGATCCGCCAGTACGCCTTCCTGCTGGACAAGGCCAGCGTCTCGCCGCAGGTCCGCCTCGATAGCGCGGCGGTCGATCTGCCGCCGTTGCCCGGCGCCGCGCCTGCCGCCGATGCGGCGCCTGCGCCCGCCGGCCCGCCGCTGCCGGTGGAGGAGCCCTCGGGGCCGACCGTGGAGGTGCCGCTGATCCGGCTGGCCTGGGCGCGCTCGGGCGACAAGGGCGACACCTCCAACATCGGCGTGATCGCGCGCCGGCCGGAGTGGCTGCCGCTGTTGCGCGCGCAGCTCACGCCGCAGCGCGTCGCGGCACACCTGGCGCACCTGGTCGAAGGGCCGGTCACGCGCCACGAGGTGCCGGGCATCCACGCCTTCAACTTCGTGTGCGAACGGGCGCTGGGCGGCGGCGGCATGGCCTCGCTGCGCAACGACGCGCTGGGCAAGGGCATGGGGCAGATCCTGCTGGCGCTGCCGGTGCGCGTGCCGGCGGCGTGGTTCCCGCCGGCCTGAGCGCCGGCGCGGCCTTGCGTACAGTCGGGGGCCATCGTCCGCCACCCCGAGGAGCCCCGCCGTGCGCATTGCCGTCTGCCTGTCCGACACCAAGCCCGAACCCTGGGTGGAGGCGCTGCAGGCGGCGCTGCCCGGGGCGCAGGTGCAGATGTGGTCGCCCGGACTGGCGGCGGCGGACCACGCGGTGGTCTGGGCGCCGCCGCAGCAGTTCGTCGACGAGCAGCCGCATCTGAAGGCGATGTTCAACATCGGCGCCGGCGTGGACGCGATCATGAAGCTGAGGCTGCCGCCCGGGCTGCAGGTGGTGCGGCTGGACGACGCCGGCATGTCGGTGCAGATGGCCGAGTACGTGTGCCACGCGCTGATCCGCCACTTCCGCGAGTTCGACGTCTACGAGACCGAGGCGCGCCAGGGCCGCTGGGTCTTCCGCAAGCCGCTGGAGCGCGCGGATTTCCCCGTGGGCATCATGGGCCTGGGCGTGCTGGGCGAGCGCGTGGCCCGGGCGGTGCGGCAGTTCGAGTTCCCGGTGCTGGGCTGGAGCCGCACGCCCAAGGCCATCGACGGCGTGCGCACCTTCGCCGGCGAGGCGCGGCTGGGCGACTTCCTCGTCGCCACGCGCGTGCTGGTCAACCTGCTGCCGCTGACCGACGCGACGCGCGGCATCCTCAACCGCACCACGCTGTCGGCGCTGCGGCCCGGCGGCTACCTGATCCACATCGCGCGCGGCGGCCACCTGGTGGAGGAGGACCTGATCCCGCTGATCGACAGCGGCCGTCTGGCCGGCGCGACGCTGGACGTCTTCCAGCAGGAGCCGCTGCCGGCCGAGCATCCCTTCTGGCGGCATCCGAAGATCACCGTCACGCCGCATGCCTCCGCGCGCACCCTGCGCCGCGAAACCATCGCGCAGATCGCCGACAAGATCGGCCGGCTCGAACGCGGCGAGCCCATCGCGGGCGTGGTGGACCCGGCGCGCGGCTACTGAGCCCGCCGCCGCGCGCCCGTCGAGGGAGCGTGCAACTTTCGCCGAAACGGCGCACTCTCCACCTTTCCGACACGAGAAGGAGTGCTCCGATGCATGCGATGTTCTTCCAGCGCAGGACAGCAGGGATGCGCCGCACCGGCGCGGCGCTGCTCGGCGCCGCCGCGCTCGCCCTGGGCGTGCCGCTGGCGCAGGCGCACCACGGCTGGTCGTGGGCCGACGGTGAGCAGACCACGCTCGACGGCACCGTCCACGCCGTCTCGATGGCGCCGCCCCATCCGATGCTGCAGGTGAAGGCCGCCGACGGCGCGCTCTGGCAGGTGGACCTGGGCAACCCCTCGCAGACCGAGCGCTCGGGCTTCACCGGCCAGACGACCAAGGCCGGCGACGCGATCCGGGTGCTGGGCAACCGCCACAAGGACCATGCCCGCCTGCACATGAAGGCGGTGCGCATCACGGTGGGCGGCACCCACTACGACATGTACCCCGAACGCCTGCGGAACTGAGGCCGTGGGGCTGGACGAGGCGCTGGCCGCCCTGGCCCTGTGGCCGGGCGCGCGCTGGCTGCAGGACTCGGGCACCGCCTACCTGTTCGTCAACGCCGCCCACATCCTGGGCCTGGGGCTGCTCCTCGGCGCCATCGTGCCGCTGGACCTGCGGCTGGCGGGGCTGGCCTTTCGCCACGTGCCGCTGGCGCCGATGGCGTCCGTGCTGGTGCGCGCCGCCGGCTGCGGGCTCGTGCTGGCGCTGCTCATGGGCCTGTGGCTGTTCACCGTGCGGCCGCAGGACTACGCGGCCAACCCCGCCTTCCTCTGCAAGATGGGCCTGCTGCTGCTGGCGCTGCTCAACGTGGCGTGGCAGCACGCCGGCGCCGGCTGGGCGGCGGCGCGGCAGGGCGGCGCGGTGGCGGCCGCGGTGCGCGTGCGGGCATGGCTGTCGCTGGGCCTGTGGCTGGCCGTGCTGGTGGCGGGGCGCTGGATCGGCTTCGTCTGAGCGGCATCCGGGTCATCCCGGATGGGAAGATATTTTCAAAATCCTGAAAATTTCTTCATGACAGTGAAAATGGCGACCCGCGTGATCGAGCTGATCGAACTTTTCGCGCGCGAGAAGCAGCCGCTGGCCCTCTCCGAGGCGGCGCGGCTGCTGGAGATGCCCGTCTCCACCTGCCTGGGCCTGCTGCGCACGCTGGAGAAGCAGGGCTACCTGTACGAGACCGGCCGCCGCCAGGGCTACTACCCCACCGGCCGGCTGCTGGCGATGGCGCAGGTCATCGCGGCGCACGACCCGGTGCTCGACCGCATCCGCCCCGCGCTGGAGGAACTGCGCGACGCCACGCAGGAAACGGTGGTCTTCGCCAAGTTCCGCGAGCCCGGCCGCGTGGTCTACCTGGAGGTGCTCGATTCGCCGCAGAGCATCCGCTACGCCGCCGAGGCCGGCGAGACGCGCGAGGCGTACGCCAACTCGCCGGGCCGCGCGCTGCTCTCGACGCTGCCGGCGCCGGAGCGCAAGGCGCTGCTGCAGGCGGCGAAGCTGCGCAAGCTGACCGAGGCCACGCTGACCCGCGCGGCCGACATCGAGGCCGAACTGGCCCGCTCGGCCGAGCGCGGCTGGTTCGCCAACATCGGCGAGAGCATCGCCGACCTGGCCGGCATCGCCTGGCCGGTGCGCATCGGCGGGCAGGCATGGGCCATCTCGGTGGTCGGGCCGCGCTACCGCATCGAGCCGCGGCAGGAGGCGCTGGCCGCCATGCTGCGCTCGGCCTGCCGCGCCATCGAGGGCCCCGAGCGGGCCCTGCTCGCGCTGGTGCCCAAGGCGGCCTGACAAGCACAACGCACCGTTCGGGCTGAGCCTGTCGAAGCCCTGCGCCGCGCTTCGACCCTTCGACAGGCTCAGGACAGGCCAAGCTCAGCGTGAACGGTGAGGGGTGTTGAACGTGCGTCCCAAGCCGCGGGACGTTGATCAAACACAGAAGGAGACAAGCATGACGAGCCGATTCCTTTTCCCCCCGCGCCGACGCGCCCTGCTGGCGGCCGGCGCCCTGGCTGCCGCCGTGGCCCTCGTGCCGGCCCATGCGCAGTCCGCCGTCGGCGCGGGCGACTGGCCCAGCCGCCCCATCCGCGTCATCGTGCCCTTCGCGGCGGGCGGCGCCACCGACGTGGTGGCGCGCATGCTGTCGCAGAAGCTCTCGGAGGCGCTGGGCCAGCCGGTGGTGATCGACAACCGGGGCGGTGCCAACGGCATCATCGGCACCGAGGCGGTGGCGCGCGCCGCGCCCGACGGCTACACGCTGCTGCTCAACACCGCCGGCGCGCAGACGCTCAGCCCCGCGCTCTACAAGGCCGGCTACGAGCCGCTGGCCAGCTTCGCGCCGGTCAGCCTGATCGCACGCATCGGCTTCGTGATGGTGGCGCACCCGTCGCTGCCGGCCAATTCGGTGCAGGAACTCGTGGCGCTGGCGAAGCGGCCGGGCGCCAAGCCGCTGTCGATGTCTTCGGGCAGCAGCATGATCGGGCTCATCAGCGAGCAGTTCAAGGCGGACATCGGCGCGCCCGGCATCGCCAATGCGCAGTACAAGGGCACCGGGCCGCAGTTGCAGGCCGTGGTCGGCGGCGAGGTGGACCTCACCATCGACCCCTTCGTCGGCCTGCAGATGATCAAGGCCGGCAAGGTCAAGCCGCTGGCGGTGCTGTCGGAGCAGCGCTCGCCCGCGCTGCCGCAGGTGCCGACGATGAAGGAGGCGGGCCTGGCCGGCATGACCTTCCAGTCGTGGGCCGGCCTGCTGGCGCCTGCGGGCACGCCGGCGGCGATCGTCAAGCGCCTCAATGCGGAAGTCGTGCGCATCGTCGCCCTGCCCGAGGTGCGCGAGCAGCTTCTGCGCATCGACTACGAGCCGGTGGGCAGCACGCCCGAGCAGTTCGCCGCCACCATCGAGCAGGACGCGGCGCGCTGGGCACGCATCGCGAAGAACAGCACCTTCAAGCCCGCGTCATGAGCCAAGACAGCGGAACCCCGCAGCCGCAGCGCTACTTCGTGCGCGAATCCGACGTCGTCGGCTACCACCCGGCCAACCACACCGGCACGCTGAACCGGCGCCTGATCGGCCCCGAGACGGTCGGCGCGAAGCAGCTGGAGGTGCTGGTCGGCCGCATCCAGAAGGGCAAGGGCGCGCTGCCCCATGCGCATCCCGGCATCGAGCAGGTCTGCTACCTGCTCGAAGGCCGCGCGGTGGCCGAGGTGGGCGGCCAGCGGCAGGAGCTGGCGCCGGGCGACTGCTGCTTCTTCCCGGCCGGCGAGATGCACACCTTCACCGTGGTGAGCGACGAGCCGGCGCGCGTGCTGGTGATCTACAGCCCGCCCTACGAGGAATCGCCCGAGCGCGTGATCCGCGCCTGAACGCCGGGACACAACCACCAGGAGACAAGACATGCCATTGCATCAGGAAGACCTTTCCCTTTCGCGCCGCCGCGCCCTGGCGCTGCTGGGCGGCCTCGCGCTGGCGCCCGCCGCGCGCGCCCAGCCCGCCGGCTGGCCGGCGCAGCCGATCAAGCTGATCGTGCCCTTCGCGGCCGGCAGCGGCACCGACGCGGTGGCGCGCATCACGGCGCAGGCGCTCTCCGACGCGTTGAAGACGCCGGTGGTGGTGGACAACAAGGCCGGCGCCAACGGCATCATCGCCGCCGAGTTCGTGGCCAAGGCGCCGCCCGACGGCTACACGCTGTTCATGACCACCAACACCACGCACTCGGCCAACCCGAGCCTGATGAAGAGCTTGCCCTACGACCCGGTGAAGGACTTCGCGCCGGTCAGCCGCATGGGCAACCTGCCCTTCATGCTGGTGGTCAACAACGACCTGCCGGCCAAGACCGTGGCCGACCTCATCGCCTGGGGCCGCGCCAACCCGGGCAAGCTCAGCTACGCCAGCGGCAACAGCACCGGCATCGTGTGCGGCGCCACGCTGTCGCGCATGTCCGGCGTGCCGATGCTGCACGTGCCCTACAAGAGCACGCCGCCGGCCATCGCCGACCTGATCGGCGGGCAGGTGCAGTTCATGTTCGTCGATCTCGCGGCGGGCCTGGCGACCGTCAAGGCCGGCAAGATGCGCGCCATCGCCGTCACCACCAGGGAGCGCACCAAGCTCTTCAGCGAACTGCCGCCGGTGGCCGACACGCCGGAGCTGAAGGGCTTCGACATCACCTCGTGGAACGGCGTGTTCGCGCCGGCCGGCACGCCGCGCGAAGTCGTGGCCGCGCTCAACCGCGTGCTGGCCGGCACGGCCAACAGCGCGGCCTTCCGCGAGCGCGTCTCGCAGCTCGGCTTCGACGCCTTCGGCAGCACCCCGGAGGAGCTGGGCAGCTTCACCGTGGCGGAACTCGGCAAGTGGAAGAAGCTGATCGAGGACGCGGGGATCCAGAAGCAATGAGCGGAGCGGCCACTGCCACCGGCCCGCTCGCGGGCCTGCGCATCCTGGACCTGACGGCCGTGGTGATGGGGCCCTACGCCACGCAGACCCTGGGCGATCTGGGCGCGGACGTCATCAAGGTCGAGCCGCCCGGCGGCGACAACCTGCGCGCCGTCGGCCCCATGCGCCACCCCGGCATGGGCGCGATGGCGCTGCACCTGAACCGCAACAAGCGCTCCATCGTGCTCGACCTCAAGCAGCCCGAGGGCCGCGCGGCCTGCCTGCGCCTGGCGGCCGGCTGCGACGCGCTGATCTACAACACCCGCCCGCAGGCGATGGCGCGGCTGGGCCTGGCCTACGAGGACGTGGCGGCCGTCAACCCGCGCATCGTCTACCTGGGCGCCTTCGGCTACGGCGAGGAAGGGCCCTACGCCGGCCAGCCCGCCTACGACGACCTGATCCAGGGCGCGTCCGGCGTCGCCTCGCTCTTCGCGCAGCAGAGCGGCGGCGCGCCGCGCTACGCGCCCGTCACCCTGGCCGACCGCGCGGTGGGCCTGCAGGCCGCCATCGCGCTGCTGGCCGCCGTGCTGCACGCGCGGCAAACCGGCCAGGGCCAGGCGGTGGAGATACCGATGTTCGAGGCGCTCACCCAGTTCGTGATGGGCGACCACCTGGGCGGCGCCAGCTTCGATCCGCCGCTGGGCGGCACCGGCTACGCGCGCCTGCTGGCCGAGCACCGGCGCCCGTATGCCACCGCCGACGGGCACCTGAGCGTGCTGATCTACAACGACAAGCACTGGCGCGCCTTCTTCGAGCTGATCGGCCGGCCCGAGCTGCGCGACTCGCCGAAGTTCGGCAGCCACACCGCGCGCGCCGCGCACATCGCCGAGTGCTACGCCTTCGTCGCCGAGGTGATGGCCACCCGCA
>NZ_JBIQNC010000102.1:10495-17734 GCF_044462705.1 Xenophilus sp. | reverse complement strand
CTTCCGCAAGATGCTGCTGGCGATGGCGCGCGACGTGCGCGTCATCCTGATCAAGCTGGCCGACCGCACGCACAACATGCGCACGCTGGACGACGCGCCGCGCGAGAAATGGGCCCGCATCTCCAGCGAGACGCTGGAGATCTACGCGCCCATCGCCTACCGCCTCGGCCTGAACCAGACCTACCGCGAGCTGCAGGACCTCTCGTTCCGGCACCTGCGGCCCTGGCGCTACGCCATCCTGGCCAAGGCGGTGGCCAAGGCCCGCAGCCGGCGGCGCGACCTGATCCAGAAGGTGCAGCGCGACGTGGAGGCCGCCTTCGCCGCCGCCGGCATCGCGGTGCGCATGGCCGGGCGCGAGAAGACGCTCTACTCCATCTACCGCAAGATGGACGAGAAGAACCTGAGCTTCGCGCAGGTCACCGACATCTACGGCTTCCGCATCATCGTGCCCAACGTGATCGCCTGCTACACGGGCCTGGGCGTGCTGCACCAGCTGTACAAGCCGCTGCCCGGCAAGTTCAAGGACCACATCGCCATCGCCAAGCTCAACGGCTACCAGTCGCTGCACACGACGCTGGTCGGCCCCTCCGGCATCAGCGTCGAGTTCCAGCTGCGCACGGAGGCGATGCACCTGGTGGCCGAGTCCGGCGTCGCCGCGCACTGGCTGTACAAGGCGTCGGACGCGGCGGGCGGCGCGAGCAGCGGCGACCGCCTGAGCGCCAAGTGGCTGCAGTCGCTGCTGGACATCCAGGACGAGACGCGCGACGCCACCGAGTTCTGGGACCACGTCAAGGTGGACCTGTTCCCCGACGCGGTCTACGTCTTCACGCCCCGCAGCGAGATCATGGCGCTGCCCCGAGGCGCGACGGTGGTGGACTTCGCCTACGCCATTCACACCAACATCGGCGACCACACCTCCGCCGCGCGCATCAACGGCGAGCAGGTGCCGCTGCGCACCGAGCTGAAGAACGGCGACGTGGTGGAGGTCATCACCGCGCCCGTCTCCACGCCCAACCCGGCCTGGCTGGGCTTCGTGCGCACGGGCCGCGCCCGCTCGAAGATCCGCCACTACCTCAAGACGCTGGCGCAGGCTGAGTCCGAGCGGCTGGGCGAGAAGCTGCTGAGCCAGGCGCTGCGGGCCGAGGGCGTGGGCAAGCTGCCCGACGACGACGCCGACAACCAGCCGACCTGGGAGAAGCTGCTGCGCTTCACCGGCAGCCGCAACCGCGCCGAACTCATGACCGACATCGGCCTGGGCAAGCGCGTCGCCAGCCTGGTGGCCAAGCGGCTGGCCGCGCTGCTGGCCGAACGCGGCTTCAAGCCCGACGCGCTGCTGCTCAGCCGCGAGCGCTTCACCGCGCACGAGAGCGTCTCCCAGGGCGCGGTGACGCTGGACGGCAGCGAGAACTCGTCGGTGCGCTTCGCCCAGTGCTGCCGGCCGATCCCCGGCGACCCGATCGTGGGCTACCTGGGCCACGGCGAGGGGCTGGTCGTCCACACCGAGGCCTGCGGCGTGGGCCAGCGCCTGCGCCACAAGGACAGCGAGCGCTTCTTCGCCGTCGAATGGGCCGACGAGCCCGTGCGCACCTTCGAGACCGGCATCGTCATCACCGCGCGCAACGACAAGGGCGTGCTCGCCCGGGTGGCAGCCACGCTGGCCAACGCGGAGGCGGATATCACCCACGTCGAGATGAACGAGGAGCCCGGCCAGGACTCGACCGACCTGCGCTTCGTGGTCGCCGTGCGCGACCGCCCCCATCTCGACGCCGTGCTGCGCGCGGCGCGCCGCACGCCCTCGGTGCTGACGGCGGCGCGGATCGTCCCCGCGGCCTGACCGGGCGCTTCAGCCCGGCGCCGGGTAGCGGACTTCCAGCACCTCGATGTCCTGGCCACCTGCCGGAGTGACCAGGCGCACGACGTCGCCTACACGCGCCTTCAGCAGCGCTCGCGCCACGGGAGAGATCCAGCTCACCTGCTGTCGCGCACTGTCCGCCTCGTCGATGCCCAGGATCGTGACCTCGCGCTCCTCGCCGGCCTCGTCCGCATAGCGCACCGTCGCACCGAAGAAGACCTGCTCGCCACCGTGGTGGACGGCGGGATCGGTGACCTCGGCGACCTCCAGCCGCTTGGTCAGGAAGCGGATGCGCCGGTCGATCTCGCGCAGCCGCTTCTTACCGTAGAGGTAGTCGCCATTCTCGGAGCGGTCGCCGTTCTTGGCGGCCCAGTGCACGGCCTCCACCACCTTGGGCCGCTCGTTGTCCATCAGGTCCAGAAGTTCGGCCCGCAAGCGCGCATAGCCGCCCGGCGTGATGTAGTTCTTGCCGCCCGCGGGCAGCGCCGGCAGCGCATCGGCCTCGCCGTCATCCTCGATGGCATCGCCATCGCTTTCACGGGTGAACGCCTTGCTCATGTCGGTGACTGCCGAAGAAAACAAGCCCGCAACCTCATCGGTTGCGGGCTTGATCAAAAGGTGGCGCGGCTGGCAGGAATCGAACCCACGACCCCTTGGTTCGTAGCCAAGTACTCTATCCATCTGAGCTACAGCCGCGCAGAAGCGAAAGTATAGCACGGGTTATCTGGTAGGCCGTGCTGGGCTCGAACCAGCGACCAAGGGATTATGAGTCCCCTGCTCTGACCAACTGAGCTAACGGCCCCGCGCCGCCGGATTCTAGGCGGGCCGCCGTCCCTTCCCGGCGTCACTTCGGCCCGGACGCGTGGTGGCTCAGCGCGTTGCTCACCAGGCGCGCGGTGATGTCGACGATCTGGATCATGCGCTCGTAGGGCATGCGCGTCGGCCCGATGACGCCGAGCGTGCCGACCACCTGGCCGTCGACCTCGTAGTTCGCGCTGACCACCGACAGTTCCTCCACCGGCACGACCTGGCTCTCGCCGCCGATGAAGATGCGCACGCCCTCGGCCTTGCTCGACACGTCGAGCAGCCGCAGCAGCTGGGCCTTCTGCTCGAACAGCTCGAAGGCGCGGCGCAGCTGGTTCATGTCGGTGGAGAAGTCGCTGACCGACAGGAGGTTGCGCTCGCCCGCGATCACCACTTCCTCCTGTGCCTGGGAGATCGCCTCCGAACTGGCCTGCACCGCCGCCTGCATCAGCGAGGCGATCTCGCCGCGCAGGGTGTCCATCTCGGACTTGAGACGGTCGCGCACCTGCTCGATCGACAGGCCGCTGTAGTGCGCGTTCAGGTAGTTGGCCGCCTCGATCAGCTCCGACTGCGAATAGTCACGGTCGGTGAAGAGCACGCGGTTCTGCACGTCGCCGTCGGGCGAGACGATGATCACCAGCAGCCGGCGGTCCGACAGCCGGAGGAACTCGATGTGGCGGAAGGCCGAGGTGCGCCGCGGTGCCATCACCACGCCGACGAACTGCGAGAGGTTCGACAGCAGTTGCGCCGCGTTGGCGATCACCTTCTGCGGCTGGTCGGCCGGCAGGCTGGGCGCCGCCATGTGCGGGCGCTGCGCCGTCAACATGGTGTCGACGAAGAGGCGGTAGCCTCGTGCCGTCGGGATGCGCCCTGCCGAGGTGTGCGGGCTGACGATCAGCCCCAGTTCCTCCAGGTCGGCCATGACGTTGCGGATGGTCGCCGGCGACAGTTCCAGGCCCGGCGCCCGCGACAGGGTGCGCGAGCCCACGGGGGTGCCGTCGGCGATGTATCGCTCGATCAGGGTCTTGAGCAGCAGCTTGGCCCGTTCGTCCAGCATCCTGAAATTCTAGTGACGTGTTTAATGATGTAATTTGTATCCCATGAGTACCCGCTTTCGCCACGTCGCCCTGATCGGAAAGTACCAGGCGCAGGCGGCCCGCGCGCCCGACAGCGTGATGCAGGGCATCGCCGCCTTCCTGGAGGAGCAGGGCTGCTCGGTGGTGCTGGAGCGCGGCAGCGCCGAGAGCGGCCCCGACGGACAGCCCCTGGACACCGGCCCGTACCCTGTGCTGGCCGTGGAGGACATCGGCCAGCGCTGCGACCTCGGCCTGGTGGTCGGCGGCGACGGCACCATGCTCGGCATCGGCCGGCGCTTGGCGCCCTCGGGCCTGCCGCTGGTGGGCATCAACCACGGGCGCCTGGGCTTCATCACCGACATCCCGCTGGACGGCTACCAGGGCGCGCTGAGCTCGATCCTGGCCGGCGAGTACGAGGAGGACCACCGCAGCCTGATGCACGCGCAGGTGGTGCGCGAGGGCGCGGTGGTGTTCGACGCGCTGGCCATGAACGACGTGGTGGTCAACCGCGGCGCCACTTCGGGCATGGTGGAGTTGCGCGTGTCGGTCGGGCCCAACTTCGTGGCCAATCAGCGCGCGGACGGGCTGATCATCGCCACGCCGACCGGCTCGACCGCCTATGCCCTGTCCGCCGGCGGGCCGCTGCTGCATCCGGCGATCCCGGGCTGGGTGCTGGTGCCGATCGCGCCGCACACGCTGTCGAACCGGCCGATCCTGCTGCCCGATGCGCAGGAGATCACCATCGAGGTGGTCGGCGGGCGCGACGCCAGCGCCAATTTCGACATGCAGTCGCTCGCCACGCTGATGCACGGCGACAAGGTGGTGGTGAGGCGCTCGGACTACCGGGTGCGCTTCCTGCACCCGCGCGGCTGGAGCTATTTCGACACGCTGCGCAAGAAGCTGTACTGGAACGCAGGAGGTTCATGACATGGCGCTGCGACGCATCGCACTGCGCGACTTCGTCATCGTCCGGGCGCTGGAGCTGGACCTCGCCGCCGGCTTCAGCGTGCTGACGGGCGAGACGGGCGCCGGCAAGTCCATCCTCATCGACGCGCTGCAGCTCGCGCTGGGCAGCCGCGCCGATGCCGGGGCCGTGCGCGAGGGCGCCGAGCGGCTGGACGTGAGCGCCGAGTTCGACCCGGTGCCCGCACTGGCCGCCTGGCTGGACGAAGGCGGCTTCGCGCCGGGCGAATCGCTGCTGCTGCGGCGCACCGTCGACACGCAGGGCCGCAGCCGCGGCTGGATCAACGGCAGCCCGGCCACCGCCGCGCAGCTGCGCGAGCTGGGCGACCACCTGCTCGACATCCACGGCCAGCACGCTTGGCAGAGCCTGACGCGCGCCGATGCGGTACGCGGGCTGCTGGACGCCTATGCCGGCATCGACGCCGCACCGCTGGGCGCCGCCTGGGCGGCCTGGCGCCAGGCCGCGGGCGCCCTGGAGACGGCGCGCCAGGCGCAGGACACGCTGCTGCGCGAACGCGAGCGCCTGCAGTGGCAGATCGGCGAGCTCGACAAGCTGGCGCCGGGCGAGGACGAATGGGAGGAACTGTCCGCCCAGCACACCCGCCTGTCGAACGCACGGGCGCTGCTGGACGCCGCCGAGGGCGCGGCCGCGGCGCTGGAGGACGACGACGGCGGCGCGCTGCAGGCGCTGGCGCGCGCGCAGTCGCTGCTGCAGGCCAGCGAGCACATCGAGCCCGCCTTCCAGGCCATCGGCGAGGAACTGGCCTCGGCCATCGCCCAGGCGGCCGACGCCGCGCACACGCTGCACGCCTGGCGCCGCCGCACCGACCTGGACCCGGAACGCCTGGCGGAACTGGACGAGCGCATGGGCCAGTGGCTGTCGCTGGCGCGCCGCTGGCGCCGGCCGCCGGCGGAGCTGCCCGCGCTGCTGGCCGACTGGCGCACGCAGTTGCAGGCGCTCGACGCCCAGGCCGACCTGGCGGCCCTCGAAGGCGCCGAGCAGGCGGCGCACAAGGCGTACCTGGAGGCCGCGCGCGCGGTCGGGCGCGCCCGCCAGAAGGCTGCGCCGAAGCTGTCGCAAGCCGTCACGCAGGCCATGCAGGGCCTGGGCATGCAGGGTGGGCGCTTCGAGGTCGCCCTGGCTCCCCTGGCGCAGCCGGGCCGCGCCGGGCTGGAAGAGGTGAGCTTCCTGGTGGCAGGCCACCCGGGCAGCACGCCGCGGCCGATCGGCAAGGTGGCCTCGGGCGGCGAGCTGTCGCGCATCGCGCTGGCCATCGCCGTGACCACCAGCCGGCTGGGCGAGGCGCAGACGCTGATCTTCGACGAGGTGGATGCCGGCGTCGGCGGCGCCGTGGCCGAGACCGTCGGGCGGCTGATGCAGCAGCTCGGCCGCGACCGGCAGGTGCTGGCCGTCACCCACCTGCCGCAGGTGGCCGCCTGCGCCGACCACCACCTGCGGGTCGCCAAGCGGGTGGCGCAGGGCCGCACCGAAAGCACCGTGCAGCCGCTGGACGGCGAGGGCCGCATGCAGGAGATCGCGCGCATGCTGGGCGGCGAGCAGGTGTCGGCTACCTCACTGGCGCACGCGCGCGAGATGCTCGGCAAGCCCGCTGCTCCCGCGCCGCGCCGCGCGAAGGCTGCCTCATGAGCGTGCCCGGGACCACGCAGGCCCCGCCCGACGGGCTGGACCTCTTCCTCATCACCGGCATGTCGGGCTCCGGCAAGTCGGTGGCGCTGGCGGCGCTGGAGGATGCCGGCTACTACTGCGTCGACAACCTGCCGCCGGAACTGCTGGAGTCCTTCGTCGCCCTGCAGCGCGAACGGCAGGCGACGCACGTGGCGGTGGCGATCGACGTGCGCAGCGGCGTCTCGCTGCCGCAGCTGCCGCTGCAGCTGGAGGCGCTGCGCCGCGAGGGCATCCGGATGCGCTCGCTCTTCCTCGACGCGACCACCGACGCCCTGGTGCGGCGCTATTCCGAGACGCGCCGCCGCCATCCCCTGTCGCGCCAGGACGGCCGCGTCGACGTGCCCGAGCAGGAGCGCGCCTTGGTGCAGGCGATCGAGCTGGAGCGCGAGCTGCTGGCCGACCTGCGCGACGGCGCCGACGTGATCGACACCAGCCTGATCCGGCCGGCGCAACTGCGCACCTACATCAAGGCGCTGATCGGCGCCCCGCGCCGGCAGATGACGCTGGTGTTCCAGTCCTTCGCCTTCAAGCGCGGGCTGCCGCTGGACGCGGACTACGTGTTCGACGTGCGCATGCTGCCCAACCCGCACTACGTGCCGGCGCTGCGTCCGCTGACGGGGCGCGACCAGCCGGTCATCGACTGGCTGCGCGGCCACGACGAGGTGGCGCGCATGTATGCGGACATCGAGCAGTTCCTGGCGCGCTGGCTGGACGCCCTGGCGCAGGACCACCGCAGCTACGTCACGGTGGCCATCGGCTGCACCGGCGGGCAGCACCGCTCGGTGTTCTTGGTCGAGCAGCTGGCGCGCGCCTTCGGCGACCGCTGGGCGGCGCTCAAGCGGCACCGCGAGCTCGAC